>JAYTIR010000355.1:0-2447 GCA_043731765.1 Burkholderiales bacterium | reverse complement strand
GTACCACCGCAACAGGTTTCGCGCGCGATGCGGCGCGAGCAGGTCAAGGGATTCGCGCAGAAGCGTGGCGCCATCGAATGCGGCTGACGCGTCCTGTTCTGCCAATTCATCGAGAAGGCGTGCCGCTTCGGCCTGATGCGCGGCGGCGCGTGCAAGCGTTGCGTCCGCTTGCGGCGCGATTCCGGACAGTGCGGGCAGGACGCTTTGGCGCACCGCATTGCGCGCATGGCGAGCGTCGGCGTTGCTTTCGTCGTCGATAAAGGTGAGACCGGAATCGCGCGCGTACGCATCGATGCGCGCGCGCGCGACCGCAAGCAACGGGCGCCACCAGGTTGCGCCGGTGGCGTCCTCGCGCAGGGCGGGCATCGCGGCCAGACCATGCGGTCCCGCGCCGCGCAACAATTGCAGCAGCAGCGTTTCCGCCTGGTCGTTGCGATGATGCGCGAGGGCAACGACGGGCGCGCCGATCTCGCGCGCAGCTTCCGTCAACGCGACGTAGCGTGCGCGGCGGGCCAGCGCCTCGAGGCTCGTGCGCGGCTGGTGCGCGACGTCGACGCGACGCACCACGCATGCGACCCCGAGTTCTTCGCAGCGCTCAACGCAAAATCGGGCCCACGCATCGGCGTTCGCGGACAATCCGTGATGGACGTGGATCGCCGCAATGGTGTGGCCGCGGGAGGGCGCAACGGTTGCCAGCGCGTCGAGAAGCACGACGGAATCGCGGCCGCCCGAGAATCCCAGCGCCAGACGCGCCCCGTGCGGCACGTGCGCCTCGAGCGAACTCCGGACCGCCTCCCGCAGCATGACGGTCGCGTCGTCAGATTCGCGCCGCATGGTCATCCGGGTCGCCGCGGTTGGCCTTGACGCTTTCAGCCGGCGGCGATCTCCTTGAACTTGCCGTAGGCCAGGATCTTGTCCTCGCGCGTTTCAAGGAGCGTATCGATTGTCTGGTCCTGCAACTGGCGCAGCGCTTCGGTCAGCGCCTTCTTGAGCGGAATCATCATCAGTGCGTGGTCGCGATGGGCGCCGCCCAGGGGTTCGGTGACGACCTTGTCGATGAGCCCCAGTTGTTTCAGTCGTGAAGAGGTGATGCCAAGGATCTCCGCCGCCTCGGCCGCATGTTCGGCCGATTTCCAGAGGATGGACGCGCAGCCTTCGGGTGAAATCACCGAATAGGTCGCGTATTGCAGCATCAAGGTGATGTCGCCGATGGCGATGGCCAGGGCGCCGCCCGAGCCGCCTTCGCCGATCACGGTACTGATGATCGGGATGCGCAGGCCCGCCATTTCATAGAGATTGCGCCCGATGGCCTCCGACTGGCCACGTTCCTCGGCGCCGATTCCCGGATAGGCGCCCGGAGTGTCGATGAACGTGAACAGCAGCAGTCCGAATTTTTCCGCCAGCTTCATGAGCCGCAACGCCTTGCGATAGCCCTCAGGCCGCGGCATGCCGAAATTGCGATGGATCTTTTCCTTGGTGTCGCGGCCCTTCTGGTGGCCGATCACCATGCACGGCTGGCCGTTGAAGCGCGCGAGACCGCCGACGATGGCCGGATCGTCAGCGTACGTGCGGTCGCCGTGCAGCTCGCGGAAACCGCTGAAAATGCCGTCGATGTAGTCCTGCGTGTACGGTCGTTGCGGATGGCGCGCGACCAGCGCGATCTGCCACGATGAAAGTTTGCTGTAGATGTCCTTCGTGAGCTGCTGGCTTTTCTTCGCCAGCCGCGAGATCTCGTCCGAGATGTCGACCGCGGAATCCTCGTGCACGAAGCGCAGTTCGTCGATCTTCTGCTGCAGTTCGGCGATCGGCTGCTCGAAATCCAGGAATGTCTGCTTCATCGATGGGCAGCCTGCTGGATGGATGACGCGCGCATCATAGCGCAATCGCGCGACCGCCGCTCAGTGGCCGGGCGCGACCGCGTCCCAGATGAGCTTCAGGCCGGTCACGAGCAACAATGTATAGCTCAGGTTGAAAAACGTTCGTTGCGAAATCCGGCGATGGAGATAGACGCCGACCCACACGCCGATGGGCACGAGCGGTGAAAAGAGGAGGGCGGCGGTCAGATTGCCCAGGTTCAACTGTCCCAGAAAATAGTACGGGACGAGCTTGACGTAGTTGACGATGAGGAAGAAAACGGCCGATGTGCCCACGAACAGCGTCTTGTCGACGTTCTGTCCCAACATGTAGATGGCAAAAGGCGGGCCGCCGGCATGCGCGAGGGTGCTCGTGAATCCGGACACCGCGCCCCAGAAGGCACCTGCGGTCGTGCCCGGACGACCGCGATTCGCGGAAAAGCGCATTGCGATGCGCGTGGACGCTGAAGAGGTCCATCGCGCACAGGATCGGCAGCATGATGCCCGCAGCTTCTGGAGGTGCGATGAACATCGCCATCAGCGGAACGGCGATGCCGCCCGACCCTTGTCCGAAGCCGCCCTTGGCGATGCCGG
>JAYTIR010000354.1:0-1715 GCA_043731765.1 Burkholderiales bacterium | reverse complement strand
AGCGCGGACAGCAGGCGGCCCAGCACCATCGCGTCGGCGATGTCCGACACGTGAAACTCGTCGAAGCAGATGAGCCGCCAGCGCTTGGCAATGCGCGCGGCAACCGTCGCCAGGGGATCGATCTCATTCTTGAGCGTGTGCAGGTCCGCGTGGACATTGCGCATGAACGCATGAAAGTGGATGCGCACCTTGCGGCGAATCGGCACGATTGCGAAAAAGCTGTCCATCAGGAAGCTCTTGCCGCGCCCCACGCCGCCCCAGAGGTAGATACCGCGCGGCACGTCGGGCGCGTTGAAGATGCGCGTGAGTGTCGATTGCCGCGCTGCGCGAAATTCCATCAGTTCGTCGGACAACTGTTGGAGCCGCTCGAGCGCGATTGATTGCGCGGCGTCGAGCGTCGCCCGGCGCCGGGCGAGAAGGGATTCGAGATGATCTATGAGCGCGCCGGTTTGGCGCGCGATCTGGCTGGGCGCGAACGCGCCGCTCATGCCCGACGCGCGGCAGCGACACCTGCCGTCCGCCCGAACGCTGCTATCGCGATGTTGATGCCGTTCACTGCTCCTCCAATTCCATTCTTGCCACGCTGTGAACGCCGCGTTTCGTCGGTTGATGCCACAACAGCACCAATGCTAGAGATTAAGCGTCCGTCCGTCTACCGCCAGCGCAGCTTCTTTGGTCGCCTCGGACAGCGACGGGTGGGCGTGGCAGATGCGGGCCAGGTCCTCGCTCGACGCGCCGAACTCCATCGCCACCACGCCTTCGGAAATCAGCTCGGAGGCCTGGGGGCCGATGATATGCACACCCAGGATCCGGTCGGTCTTGCGGTCGGCTAATATCTTCACAAACCCGCTGGTATCGCCCAGCGCGCGGGCGCGGCCGTTGGCCATGAATGGAAACGATCCGGCGCGGTAATCGATGCCGTCGGCCTTCAATTGCTGCTCGGTCTGGCCCACCCAGGCAATTTCCGGCGACGTGTAAATGACCCACGGCACGGTATTGAAATCGACGTGGCCGTGCTGGCCCGCGATGCGTTCGGCGACGGCCACGCCCTCCTCCTCGGCCTTGTGCGCGAGCATCGGTCCGCGCACCACGTCGCCAACCGCCCATACGTTCGGCAGATTGGTGCGGCATTCGCCGTCGACTTCGACGAATCCGCGTTCGTCGAGTTTCAATCCGACCTTTGCGGCATCGAGCGAACCGATGTACGGGATGCGGCCGATGGAGACGATCAGGTGGTCGTAGCTCGCTTTCCGGGACTTGCCGGTGGCATCGGTGTACGCGACAGTGACGTCCTGCTTACCGACCTTCACGTCGGTGATTTTCACGCCCGTGTGGATGGTGAGACCCTGTCGGGTGAAAAGCTTGAGCGCCTCCTTGGCGATTGCGTTGTCAACGACGCCGAGAAACGCCGGCAGCGCTTCCAGCACGGTCACCTCTGCACCAAGGCGGCGCCACACACTTCCCATCTCAAGTCCGATCACGCCGGCGCCGACCACGCCAAGTTTCTTCGGCACTCCCGGAATCGCAAGGGCGCCGTCGTTGTCGAGCACGCGGACATTGTCGATGGCGACACCCGGCAAGGGTCGCGGCCGGGAGCCCGTGGCGACGATCACATGTTTCGCGACGAGCGCGGCGGGATTGGCACCCGCGACACTCACCCGCCACGCGTCGCCCTCCTTGCCGGCAAACGAACCCATGCCGTGGAAGAACGCAAC
>JAYTIR010000353.1:0-3604 GCA_043731765.1 Burkholderiales bacterium | reverse complement strand
AGTAGTGCCATCCCCGGCAAGGCGAGCAGCGTGCACAGCAGGAAGAAGTTGAACCAGCCCGTCTCGCCCACGATCCAGCCCGTCGTCGCGTTGACGACGGTCCGGGGAACCGCAGCCAGGCTGGTGAACAGCGCGAACTGGGTGGCGGTATAGCGTGGGTCGGTTGCACGGGCAATGAAGGCGACAAAGGCGGCGGTCCCGAGCCCGACACCCAGTGCCTCGAAGGCGATGACGAAGGCCAGCAGCAAGCGATCCGGCTGGTGGACCCAGGCGAGCAACGCGAAGCCGAGGATGGACACCAGCTGGACCGCACCGAACAACCACAGCCCGCGGTTGATGCCGATCCTCACCATCCACAAGCCCCCAAGCAACCCGCCGATCACGCTCGCCCACAGCCCCGCGTTCTTGGCGATGATGCCGATGTCGGTCCGGGTGAAGCCCATGTCGAGGTAGAACGGCGTGGCCAGTGCCGTGGCCATGCTGTCGCCCAGCTTGTAGAGAAAGATGAACAGGAGCACCAGCAGCGCGTCTTTCCATCCCGAGCGCGCGATGAATTCGTGAAACGGCTCGATGACCGCTTCACGCAGCGTGCGTGGTATGCCCTGCTTGAGTTGCGGTTCGCTGACCATCAGCGTCATCGCTATGCCGGGCAGCATGAAGAGCGCGGTGACCAGGAACACCGACGACCACGGCAGGAGGTCGGAAAGGATCAGCGCCAGCGATCCGGGAATGAGGCTCGATATCCGGTACGCGTTGACGTACACCGCGTTGCCGAGACCCAGTTCAGCGTCGGGAAGGATCTCGCGCCGGAACGCGTCGAGCACGATGTCCTGGCTGGCCGAGAAGAACGCAACCACTGCGGCGAGATACGCGATTGCCCAGATGTCGAGCTTTGGATGCAGCAGCCCGAAGACCGGTATTGCGATGAGCAGCAGCACTTGTGTGGCCAGCATCCAGCCGCGGCGGCGCCCCAACACCGGCAGACCGAAACGGTCCATGAGCGGGGACCACAGGAACTTCCACGTGTACGGCAGCTGGATCAGCGCGAAGAGGCCGATCGCCTTCAAATCGACGCCCTCGGAGCGCAGCCACGCAGGCAGCAGATTGATGAGCAGGTAGAGCGGCAGCCCGGCGCTGAAACCATTGAAGACGCAGATCAGCATCCGCCGGTTGAAAAGGGCTTCGCGCCAGGTTTCCTTGGGCGGATTTGCCGGCGGGGCAGGCGTTGCGGGGCTCGTCACCCGCACATTCTAGTGCAGTGATTCACCCGCGCCTGAACCGGTAGATCGCCAGTTCGCCGCGAAGATTCGTCAGGACCGACACCACGTGACCGCCCGCAAGCACGACGCGATTTTCGATGGCGTAACGACGCTCGGCCAGGAACGCATCGAAGTCCGCCACCGTGCACAGGTGGATGTTCGGCGTGTCGTACCACTGGTAGGGCAGCTTGTCGGAGACGGGCATGCGCCCTCTCAGGATCTGCCAGCGGTGCGACCAGTGGCCGAAATTGGGAAAGGTGATGATCGCCTCGCGTCCAACGCGCAGCATCTCCACCACGATTTCCTCGGTGTGGCGCATCGCCTGCAGCGTCTGCGACAGGATCACGCAGTCGAACGACGCGTCGTCGAAGCCGGCCAGTCCCTGTTCCAGATTACTTTGCAATACGTTGATGCCGTTGCGAATGCTGGAGAACACGCCCATGTCGTCGATCTCGATGCCGTAGCCGCGGACATCGCGCTCGCGCATCAGGTATGAAAGCAGGCTGCCGTCGCCGCAACCCAGGTCGAGCACGCGCGCTCCCTTGTCCATCCAGCTCGCCATCGTGGCGTAGTCGGCGCGTTGCGCCTCGCTTTCGCGTTCCTCGATCCGCCGTTTCACTTCGCTGCCGAAGCGAAACGTGGAATAGCCCTTGGTGTCGGGTGCGATACGATCGAAATAGGCACCGACGAGCGCGTGATACTGCGGGTTGTCGAGCAGGAAGGCGTCGTGGCCATGGGGCGCCTCGATCTCGGCGTATGAGACGTTGCATTGGTGGTCGACCAATGCCTTGACGATTTCGCGCGAGCGCGCGGGCGAGAACCGCCAATCCGTGGTGAAGGACACGACGAGGAACTCACACCGCGCAGGTTTCAGCGCGCGGGCCAGATTGCCACCGGTGGCCTGCGCCGGGTCGAAATAGTCGAGCGCCTTGGTGATGCGCAAATAGGTGTTCGCGTCGTAGTACTCGGCGAATTTTTCACCCTGGTGCCGCAGGTACGATTCAATCTCGAATTCGGGGGCAAAGGAAAATTTGAGGCCTTCGCGCAGCGAGCGGCCGAATTTCTCCTCCATTTGTTCGTCGGACAGGTACGTGATGTGCCCGATCATCCGCGCCAGCCGCAGTCCGCGCCGCGGCTTGGTGCCGTGCGCCTCGAAGTTCCCGTCGTGGAAGTCGGGATCGGTGAGGATCGACTGGCGCGCCACCTCGTTGAACGCAATGTTCTGCGCGGACAGGTTGGGCGCCGCGGCGATCACCAGCGCGTGCCGGATCCTTTCGGGATAGCGAATCGCCCACGCCAGCGCCTGCATTCCCCCCAGGCTCCCGCCCATCACCGCGGCGAATTGCGCGATCCCCAGGTGGTCGGCCAGCCGCGCCTGCGCGTCGACCCAATCCTCGACGGTGACCAGCGGGAAATCCGAGCCCCACAGGCTCCCGGTCGCAAAGTTCTTGGACTGCGGGCCGGTCGAGCCAAAGCAGCTGCCGAGATTGTTGACCCCGATGACGAAAAAAACGCCGGTGTCGAGCGGCTTCCCCGGCCCGATCATGTTGTCCCACCAGCCGACATTGTCGGGATCGTCGGCGTAATAGCCGGCGACGTGGTGCGACGCGTTAAGCGCGTGGCAGACAAGCACGGCGTTCGATTTGTCGTCGTTCAGCTCGCCATAGGTCTCGTAGGCGATTTCGTAGGCGTCGAGCGTCCGGCCACACGCGAGCGGCAGCGGCCGGTCGAAATAAGCCGCGCGGGACACCACCGGCCCCACCGAACGAGGGATGTTCGACGTGGACAGGCGCGGGGTCGGGGTCTTTGCGGCTGACAAAGGCATGGTCGTGTCGAGGTTCCCGTAAAAGCAAAAAGCCCGGCCAGCCTTCCAGTGGCTGGTCGGGCTGACGGGGAGATTCCCTGCACGTCCACTCTAGCCGTATTTGTTTTGAAAACAGCAGGTTACCGCGAAGTTTACCGGTCCCCGCGCCCGCAAGCTGGGCCAAATCGGCGCTTCGGGCAAGTTTAGTCCCATCAGGCCGGATTTGGAAATGCCCACGCGGGGCCGCCGCGGCCTGCGGGCCACCTGCCGCCACAGGACGGGCTTGAAACCATCCGTGTCGCCTAGCTACCGCCCGTCCGCTGTCATGACAATGGCCTATGACAATGGACTATGACGATGGGATAATTGACATATAATCCTTGGTCCCGGCGCCTGGAAAAACCGCGTCGTCGCCTCGCCCCGAAGTTGGGAACATTTGCATGAAACGCTACGGCTCCGTTCCTTTCGCATTTTTCGCAACGCTCGCCTTGGCTTGGGCGCTGCCGGCATTCGCCACCCAACCACCCAATTGCGCGAACGG
>JAYTIR010000352.1:0-8529 GCA_043731765.1 Burkholderiales bacterium | reverse complement strand
GCGTCGATGATCATTCGATGGCGGATGGCCGTTATCGGATCCAATACGGAGCCCTCGGTGTCCGAAAGCGCCCCGAGATCGGTCATCGCGAGGGGCGCTGCGACCGAACCGCCGCGGCCGATGAAACGCATACGGTCCGTCTCGAAGGAGATTTGAGGCTCGTCCGCGCCATGCACGGTCATCAGATGAAACATCCACAGAACCTGCTCGTCGCGGGAGCGTGGGCGGCGCGTGCAAAGGATTGCGTGCCGGCGCTTGATAATCTCGGTTTGCACGAAGAGATTGCTGAATGCCGGATGCAACGCGTCCGCGGCGGCTGGCGCGAGAACCACTTCGGCATAGCTCGTGACGTCGATCGTCCGAGACGCTCGTGACCGGTTAGTGATGCGGACCCGGCGGACTTCGATATCGTCTTCGGGCGAAACCACGATCTCGGTATGCGTCTCAATACCAAAATCTCTACGTCGAAACTCCGCCCGCCCCTCCGAAAAAATCGCTTCGTAGTGCTCGGCTTTCGTGAGTGTCGGCTGATACGCGGTTGACCAGAACTCCCCGTTCGCCTCATCGCGGAGATAGCAGAAGCTGCCCCAGTTGTCGGAGGTGCTGTCTTCGCGCCAGCGGGTCACGGCCAGATCTTTCCAGCGACTGCTCCCGCCTCCGGCATTCGTAACCATCACGTGGTAGCGGCCGTTCGACAGCAACTGCACCTCCGGAATCGCGGTGTCGGGACTGGTGAGCACGCGCACCGGCAACTCCGGGCCGCCTCCGGCCGCGCGAAGATTGGAAAGTTCGCCCGCATTCGAATGAAACAGCGTGGCTCTAGGAATGCGCTCCTGAAGAAGTAGCAACGTCGCTTGAAAGAGCGGGTCCGACTCGAAGCGCTTTTGCATCGGTCGCGCCAAAAGCAAATAGGCGCAGGAGAGGAGGCTCATCGCCTGGTGGTGCGCCATGTATGAGCGGACTACCGCGCTAGACTCCCCGCGACGTTGTCGCGACGGCGTGTAGTCGATAGCCTCGAACAAGCCCAGTTTTCCGGCTAATCCACTACTGGCGAGACGTTGCAAGTTGACGCATGCTGCCTCGGGAGCGACCATCAGGGCGAGCGCCGAGGCGTACGGCGCCACGACCAGATCCTCGCCGAGTCCGCGTTTCAAGCCCAGCCCGGGAACCCCGAATGCGCGATACTGGTAATTCAATTGAACATCGACGGTGTTGTAGCCACTTTCCGACATCCCCCATGGCACGCCACGTTGCCTGCCATACTCGATCTGTCGCACCACTGCGGCTTGGTAAGTCTGATCAAGCAACGTATTTTCGTAGGTCGGCATCACCAGAAGCGGCATGAGGTACTCGAACATCGAGCCGCTCCACGACAGCAAGACCGGCTCTCCACCCGAGGTGGTGAGAAGACGCCCGAGCGCAAACCAGCTTTCCTGCGGCAATTCTCCCTGTGCGATGGCGACAAAATTGCACAATCGCGCTTCCGATGCCAGCAGATCGTAGTAGCTCGAGTCGCAGCGGCGTTCGCTGACGTTGTATCCGATCACCAGTTGCCGGCGCACCTTGTCGAACAGGAAGTCATATTCCATTGCGGCAAGTTCCACCGCAAGCAACGCCAGCTGGTCGATTGCGACCATTCTTGCCGCGGCGCGCTTCGCACCTTGCGTGACCAGGGGCGAGAGCGTGTCGAGCGCCGCAAGTTCGCGGAGCGTCGGGATACTGTCGATACCTGGCAGGTCGGGACGTGTTCCAGGCGCCGTTCGCAGCGGGATCCAAGGCGCGAGAAAAATCAGCTCATCGCGTAACTCCGCGCATTGCCTCGCGAGCGCGTGCGCCCAGAAGCTGGCTTCGCTCTGCGAATCCGCGAGGGGACCGGTGGTGAAATATGCGGCGGCGTCGGCAGCATACGTAGCCAGGCGGTCCACATGGACCCACGCGTCGGCCAGCGTTACCGGTCCGGCGGCCGACGCCAATGCGAGCGCTGATTCGAACGGCGCGAAATGCGCTACGGCAGTCGGCGACTGTTTGCCGACGGTGTCGACCAGAATGGAGAACGTGTCGCTCATGCCCTCGAACCATCGCCGATTGAGGATGGGGGCGTCGCAGAGCGCCGCGAGCCCGGGTCGCAGGGTCAACAAATGGCCCGCGAGGTTGCCACTGTCCACCGTCGAGACATAGCGAGGGGCAAGAGGCAATTGCGTTTGGGTGTCGTACCAGTTATAGAAATGCCCCCGATGCCTCTCCAGCGATTCCATGCTGCGCAGCGCATTCGTCGTGCGCTCGACCAGTTGTCCGGTCGACAGATAGCCGAAGTCATGCGCCGTCAGATTGGCAAGGAGTGCTAATCCCATGTTGGTCGGCGAAGTCCGATGCGCGACCATGACTGCCGGACTTTCCTGCACGTTGTCAGGTGGCAGCCAGTGGTCATCCGGGCCGACGTGAGTCTCGAAGTACGTCCACGTCTTTCGCGCCAGCTTGCGCAGGAAATAGTGCTGGTCAACCGTGAGCCTGGCGCTTCGCCGCTTGAGCGGACGACTCACCCACCAGGCAATGGCAGGCGATGCTCCCCACAGTAGCAGGACCGGCCCGGCGATCGCTAACATCGAGGGATGAGTGAGCGACAGGCCAACCCACGCAGCAGCGGCGATTGCAGGAGCAATTCCCATCACGCGATAGGACGCGAGCAGGTTCGTGCGCTCGCCTTGCTCCAACTCGCGTTCCACGTCACTGGACGGATTCCACTCGAGCAATCGACGGTGCGTAAACAGCATTCGTCCGACCGTGCGCACGATCGCATCCAGGCAGAAGAATGCTTCATAGGGCAGAAAGGCCAGTGCGAGCAGCGCCTGCCATGCATGCCGCCGCGCGGCGCTCTCGACGGCAGCCAGATGCTGTCTGAACCGCACATCGGCCGGCTTGTCCACCAGATCGGAGAATGCCGCAATAATTGATGGCGCCAGCAGGATTCCGACCACGACCTCCGTCCAGAGCCACGCCGGCGACAATACGGTCCATCCCAGGAGCAGCAGCAAAGTCAGTGCGGCAGGGACAAGGCTGCGCCGTAGGTTGTCAAATAGCTTCCACTGCGACAAAATCGAAAGCGGATTGCTTTCGCGGCGCCCATCGGGCACCTTCACGCGCCGCCGCAGCCATCCCGCAAGTTGCCAGTCGCCGCGGATCCAGCGCCGGCGGCGGGACACGTCGGCGCTATAACGCGAGGGAGACTCTTCATACAATTCAGCGTCGCTCAAGAGTCCGGCGCGAACGTAGCAACCCTCCAAAAGATCGTGGCTCAGGATGCGGTTTTCGGGAAAACGTCCATTAAGTGCACGCTCGAATGCGTCGACATCGTAAATGCCCTTTCCGATGAACGAGCCTTCGCCAAAGACATCCTGATACACGTCCGAAACCGTGCGCGTGTACTGATCGATACCGGGCTCACCTCCGTACAGCCGTGCATACCGCGACCGGTTCGTGCCCGGCAGGCTCACGGACACACGCGGCTGGAGAATGCCGTGACCTGACGTCACCACCTCCCTGCTCGTTTCCTTCCCGGTTTTATCAAAGCGAGGGGTATTCAACGGGTGCGCCATGGCGCCGACAAACTGCCGCGCCGCGTCACGCGGCAGTTGGGTGTCCGTATCCAGCGTAATGACGTACTTCACTTTCGCGAGGACCGCCGTAGCGCCGACGACGAGAGAAAAGCCTTCTCGATGACCGCCGCGCAAGAGCGAGTTCAAATCGGCAAGCTTGCCGCGTTTACGTTCGCGGCCCATCCAGATCCGCGCGTCCGCATTCCAGGTTCGAGGGCGGTGAAACAGATAGAACACACTGGATTCACCGGGGTTGCCAGCGTCACCGTCGTTGCCGTTTTCGCTTTCCGTTCCTGCCGGGTACTCGCCTTTTCCGTATTTTCGATTCAAAACGTTGATCCGCGCCTCGGCCAGTCGAAGCAGTGGCTCGTCCGCGGGAAGGGACTCCTCACGCGCGTCCGAAAAATCGGTCAGCAAGCCGAAGTGCAGGTGCGCATCGCGATTGGCGAGGAACCGGACTTCGAGCGCCTCGACCAGATCCTCGACGTCGCGGGCGTTGGTGATCATGGTGGGAACAACCACCAGCGTCCGTGACTTTGCAGCAACGCCCCCGGAGAAATCCATTCGCGGTAGTGGCCGCGGCGTCACCAGAAGCATGGCCAGCCAGTTCACCATCGTCACCGCCACCTGACTGGTGGCCAGGAGGGAGAGCACGACGACCAACACCAGGAATTCCCTGCTTGCTCCGGCGGCATGAGCGTTCGCGGCGAGGCCCGCCGTGAAAACACCTGTGATCACCCCTATTGCGACAAGATAGATAAGAAGTGCAAACCGTCCTGCAAATCTTCGCCCCGCCCTTGCCATGGAGACCTGAACTGCGGCGGCGCGTTCCAACTCGGGAAGCCCCTTGCCGATCAGATAGAAGCCGACGTGGGCCAACCGATCATCACCCCCGTTGCGGAAAGCATTCGCTCGAGCCAATTCGACCGCTTCCCCGGCCACCTCCGCTTCCGACAGCAGACCCTCCCTGGCGATGCGCTCGGTCGCGTGGCGATAGCGGTCCCGGGTCGCAAAATCCATGACGCCATATACGTCTTGTGGATCCTGGCGCAATATTTTCTCGACAACGCTATTGGTCTCGACAAATTCGCGCCAGTCGATCGCGCTTAGGGAACGGAGACTGCCGATGCTGTTGCTGATCGAGACCTGGCCCGACGCCTGTTTCTGGTTCTCCAATTGCACCAACTGCTCGATCGTCAGATGCGATTCCGCGAGCCACTGTTCGATCCATGTCAACGCAAGGGCCAGGGCCGCACTTTGTCCTTGCAAACGACGCGCAAGCTCCGCCACGAATGCGCTTCCCATCGGCGGATTCGATCGTGCCATGTCGGCGATGACAAGGATGAGACCCTTGGGGTCCTTCTCGGCGGTTTTCACCATCCGGTCGGCCCATATATTGGCCAGATCGCGCTCGGCAAGGCTGGCGGCGATTCGCACGCCGACACGACGAAGGTTCTCGATCAGGGCGAGACGCAGCATGATCGGTATGGCCCACAGTTCGCCAAGCTTCAGTGCAGTAATCGATTGGTAGGCGACTACGAAACGACTCAGGTTGTCGGCTTCGACTCGACCATCGCCATGCGAGACTGTCTCCAGTGCAATGTCGTACACGCGGGGCAAACCCGCCGACGGACCGAGCTCCAATCGAGGCAGCTCCCGGCTGTAGCCGCGCGGCAAATGCCGCTTGGCCGTGCCGATCTGTTCTTCGATCAGATGGAAGTTGTCAAGCAGCCATTCGCCAGCCGGGCTGATCCGGTGATTCGCCGACACCGCCGCAATCAACCGATCGCAGACATCGGTCAACACGCTTTCGTTCGCGGCCAACCGCGGGAGGAGCCGGTCCCGCGCACGACGCGGCGTCAGCCGATGCGCCGCCGAGAGCGTCTTGCCGTACCGTTCCATCTGGTCGGCGCTGAACAATTCCGATCTGAGCGGCAGTTCATCGACCTGCGGCTGGCGCGACGCAATGCTGGTGCGCAAACCCTTCCTGAACCGAGTCAGGGCCGAGAAAATCGACGTGCTGAACGTGACCAATGGCGCTGCCCATTTTCATGCGATCGCCGCATTGCCGCTGTGGCGGCTCGTACGGCTGGTGGCGTGGACGATTCTTGCGTCGCCAACGATTCCATTTGCGACCTCGCCATAGTGGCAAGCTCGCCGCCAGATGAATCAATCCCCCAGCAGCTCGGCCATCGGGTGCAGCTGCTCCACATGCTGCGACACGACATTTACGATGACGACGATGGGAATGGCCAGCAACAATCCCCAGACGCCCCACAGCCAGCCCCAGAACAGCAGCGAAATGAACACAGCGGCTGAATTCATGTGGGCGATTCGTCCCACCATCCAGGTGGTTACGAACGTGCCAACGACGGTAGCAATTGCCATCGATGCGCCCGCAACCAGAAACGCCATCCCGAACGATTCGAACTGCATGTAGGCCGCCATTCCCGTAGCGACGGCCGTGACGGCGGGGCCAAGGTAGGGCACGATATGCAGCAGTCCGGCCGCGGCAGCCCAGGCTCCCGCGTTATCGAGGCCGATCCAGCCAAACGCGATCCAGCAGAGCAACGCGATGAGCAGGTTTGTCGTCAGCAGCATGAACATGTATTTCTGGATCGAATCGTTGATGTCGTCGAGTATTTTGACGGTAATTTTCTTGTTCGACAGCGATGGCCCCGTCAGCCGCACCAGCTTCCGTTTGAATGTGTCGCCGCCCAGCAGCAGAAAAAAAACAAGAAAAACGACCATCGCCGCCTGGCCCATGGCGCCGAAGGCACCCTTCGAACTCTCCCACAGGAAGTTACTCAGCTTGAAGGTTGGCTGGTCCACGATGACGTGGGTGGCGGGCTGGCGCGGAACTGCGGCGCCGCCAGCCGCCTGAGTTGTCGCCTTTTCCACCGCAGTCGCCGCATTTTGCACTTTCTGCATATTGCCGGTCTGGCTGATTTGCATACGCGCAATCCCGGAAGCGAATTTGGTCGCCGCTTCGGGGATCCGTTCGATGATGTTCTGCACCTCTCCGCGCAATGAATACGTGCCGAGAACCAACGCACCGATCATGCTTGCCATCACCACGGCGGTACCGACAACGCGCGGGATCCTGACCGCTTCGAGCCATGCAACGAGCGGATTCAGCGTGTAGGCAATGACTATGCCGAGCAACAGCGGCACCACAAAGGCCTGCGCCCATGACAAGGCGAAAATCGACGCGAGCGCCGTCAAAACCCCGAGCGCCACCCCGCGTGCATCGACCGGCATCCGCGTTGCGGACGACGGGACGAGAGACGCGTCATTGGCAGAGCCGCCTTGCGCCACCGGAGGCGGTGGATCAGCGACGCTGCGGGAGGCGGGGTCGGCGGCTGGGTTCATGGTGCACACACAAACAGCGATTCGGGTAGGCGCATTTCGGCTTGCTCGTAGCGAGTACACTCACTTCGACTTCGTGGATCGTTTTTTTCCTTCCGAGCTTTCCGGAAAGGCCACCAGCAGGTCGGCCAAATCATCGGCATGCTCCTCTTCCACGGCCAGGATTCCTTCCATCATGCGGCGCGTGGTCGGGTCCTGGTCACCGAGGAATTTGATGATGTCGCGATAGCTGTCGATGGCGATTCGTTCTGCCACCAGGTCTTCCTTGATCATGCTCGCGAGCGTATCACCCTCGACGTATTCGGCATGGCTGCGGCCGACCAGTCCCGCAGGCGCGAAATCGGGTTCGCCACCCAACTGCATTATACGTTCAGCGATCTCGTCCGCGTGTCCCAGTTCTTCGTTTGAATGGTCGAGAAACTCCTGCGCGACGCTTTGCGAGTGAATGCCTCGCGCCATGAAGTGATGGCGCCGGTAGCGCAATACACACACGAGTTCCGTTGCCAGGGAATCGTTCAGCAGCTTGAGCACCGTTTCGCGGTTCGCGGAATAGCCCGCGGTGACGGAACCATCGTCAATGTGCTGCCGGGCGCGCTTGCGCAATGTCGGGATGTCGGTAAGAACCGAGGACTTGGACATGGGGCTTCCAATTCGAGTTGAATGCGGATCGTGAGCGCCCGCTGCGCGAAAGGCCGGAGATGCCGGAGGGGCAGGTCGTCGGACTGCCGACCTGCCCCTCCGGTTGCTTGCTACTTACTTGAGCCGCATGTCGTCTTTGACCGACTTCACGCCGGCGACGGTGCGGGTAACTTCTACCGCCCGACCTTTCATGGCCTGCGAGCTCACAAAGCCGCTCAGCTGGACCACGCCCTTGAACGTCTCGACGTTGATCTCGGCCGACTTCAGGGTCGGTTCACCCAGTATCGCTGCCTTTACCTTGCCGGTAATCACGGTGTCATCCACGTACTCCCCGGTGCCTTCCTGCTTGGCCGTCGACGCGCATCCCAGCGTCACCGCCAAAACCATCGCGCCGATAAAGTATGCAATCCTGCTGGCATTGATTTTCATGCTTTTTCCTTTGAATTGAACAGTCTTGCGCTTGAAGCGCGGCGTTACAAGCGTCCCATCAGGAACAGGACGACGATGACCAACAAAATTACGCCGACAATGCCGCTCGGTCCGTAGCCCCAGCTTGATGCGTGCGGCCACACAGGCAAGACCCCGACCAGCATCAGGATCAGGACAACCAACAGAATGGTGCCGATACTCATGACTTTCTCCTTTGGTTACCGCCACCGCTTCGCTGGCCCCAACTCCGATGCGTCCGCCTGGCGGGCAGGTGAGAATAATATTGGCGACCCCCAAGGTCGTCTGTCTGGTAGCGCACACAACATTCTTGTGTGTCCTTCGCGTCGCTTTCCCTGCTTTGCGGGACGGGATACACGTTTCATCACCTGCCTGTTGCGGTCTTTTTGTTGATCGACGAAACCTTGGCAAGCGCTTCCGCGCTCACCTGCGCTGCAGTTTCCGCGTCTTTCCGACGGTCGCACCGGATTCGCGCGAACGT
>JAYTIR010000351.1:0-6370 GCA_043731765.1 Burkholderiales bacterium | reverse complement strand
CCGGCGTTCTCGAAGCAACGGTGAGCGCACTGCAGGCGCCGCCGGCTGAAATCGTCGCGTGGCTCGGACCGGCGATCGGGGCCGAAGTATTCGAGGTCGGCGACGAAGTGCGCGATGCGTTCCTCGAACGCGATCCGGGGGCCGGCGTCGCTTTCGTCGCTTATCCTGGGCGCCCGGGCAAGTGGCTGGCCGACCTGTACACGCTGGCGCGGATGCGGTTGCGCGCTGCCGGCGTCGTCCATGTCCATGGTGGCGGATTCTGCACGCTGACCGACGCAACAAGATTTTTTTCGTATCGGCGAGATAGGACGACAGGGCGGATGGCCGCATTGATCTGGCTGGCCCCGGAAGCCTGATCGTAGCGCCACCGAGCGGCAGAGCGCCGCGGCAACCATGCTACGATTGGCGCCCCTTTGCTCAGCCACGTTGCCCGCGCTTTCAACCTGTGTCCACGCTGCTCGCCATCATGATTGCCTGCGTCGGCGGCGGCATCCTGTCGGTCGCCGCGGCGGCGCTCACGCTGGGACTGCGCGCGTCGTGGATCGACAAATTCGTCGCGTTCGCGGTCGGCGCGCTGCTGGGCGCGGTGTTTCTCGAAGTGCTCCCGCACGCGCTCGAAGCGGGGAAGCCGGCGGAGGAAATCCTGACCGTCGTGCTCATCGGCGTCGTGCTGTTCTTCGTCCTCGAGAAGGTCGTCATCTGGCGGCACAGCCACGATCACGGCCATGGCGAGGAAATGCAGCTCGAGCATGAGCACGGGCGCTCCGGCTGGATGATCCTGATCGGCGACACGTTTCACAATTTTTGCGACGGCGTGGTGATCGCGGCGGCGTTTCTCGCCGACTTCAACCTCGGCGTCGTTACCGCGGTCGCGATCGTCGCGCATGAAGTGCCGCAGGAAGTCGGCGACTTCCTGGTGCTGCTGCATTCGGGATTTTCCAAGCGTCAGGCATTGCTATTCAACATGGGTTCGAGCCTGGGATCGGTGATCGGCGGCCTGGTCGGATACTGGGCGCTGGCCGCAGTCCAGCAGTGGGTTCCGTACGCGCTGGCGCTGGCCGCGGCGAGCATGATTTATGTCGCCGTCGCCGACCTCATTCCTGGGCTGCAACGGCGGGCAAAACTTGCCGAGACGGTGATGCAGCTCATTTTGCTGGGACTGGGGATCGGCGTGATCGCCGTGGTGCATCGTTTGCTCCAGCATTGAGCGCCCCGGCGGAGATCCGGGTGAGCGCTTCGACGTGCGCGGCATAACGTTGTCGCATAACAAAGGCAGCCTGCCTGTCGCGATCTCCGGGTAGCGTCGCGACAGCAAAATAGCTACACTGCCAACATCCAGCCCACTCCCAGCAAGCCCGGATGCGCCCATGTACGCAGGCCACTCTGTCCTCTACCTTTCGACGATGATTCCAGGCTGTCAGAACCGGAGCCTGTTTCGCACGGCGTCCGTTCGGTCCCCTGTCTTCGGTCCACTGTCTTCTGTCCACTGTCTTCTGTCTTCTGATACCGATGAACGACGGCGATAACCGATCCGTTGCGGCGGCAAGCCAGGACGCCGGCGCACCCGCGCCGAACACGCTCGCCGATCCGTCGGGTGCTGCCACGGATGCGGCCTATCGCTACTGGCAAAGCGTCGCGCAGTCGTGGTCCAAGTGGATGAATGAATGGCAGCAGTGGGCGGCCCAGGGTTTCGGCAGTCCACATATGCCCCCGGTCGATCGGCGCTTCGCCGGACCCGAATGGCAGACGCCGTACTTCGCACTGTTGCGCGATCAGTACCTGGCGACGTCGCGATACTGGGAAGATTCGGTAGAAAGTGCAGAATTGCCGCCGGGCGACAAGGAGCGGCTGCGCTTCGCCGTGCGGCATTGGCTGGACGCGATGTCCCCGACCAATTTTCCGCTCACCAATCCGGAAGCGATCAAGCTCGCGATCGCGACCGACGGCGAGAGTTTGCGCAAGGGCGCCGAAAATCTCGCGGCCGATTTCGCGAAGGGCCGCATCTCGATGACCGACGAGTCGGCATTCGAGGTCGGCAGGAACCTCGCGACGACGCCGGGATTCGTCGTCTATCGCAACGAGTTGATGGAGCTGATCCAGTACACACCGTCGACCGCGAAGGTGCACGCGCGGCCGCTGCTGATCGTGCCGCCGTGCATCAACAAGTACTACATACTCGACCTGCAACCAGACAACTCGTTCGTCCGCTACGCGGTCGGCGAAGGCCACACGGTGTTCCTGATTTCGTGGCGCAATATTCCACCGGACCTGGGCAAGCTGATGTGGGATGACTACCTCGAGCGCGGCGTGTTGCGGGCGCTGTATCTCATCAAGGCGATCGCCAATGCGAAGCGCTGCAACGTGCTCGGCTTCTGCGTCGGCGGGGCGATGGTCGCTTGCGCGCTCGCGGTGCAGGTCGCGCGCGGCGACAAGTCGGTCGCAAGCGCGACGCTGCTCACAACGATGCTCGATTACACCGATCCCGGCCAGATCGGCGTGTACGTCAACGAGAGCGCGCTCGCCGCACGCGAGGGCGCGCTGCTCGGCGGCGACCGGATCAATGGCAGCGAACTGGCCGGTGCCTTCGCCAGCCTGCGCGCGAACGAACTCGTCTGGTCGTTCGTCATCAACAACTATCTGAAGGGCAAGACGCCGCCAGCGTTCGACCTGTTGTACTGGAACGGCGACAGCTCGAACCTGCCCGGGCCGATGTATGCGTACTATCTGCGCAATTGCTACGTCAACAATCTCTTGCGCGAGCCGGGTCGTTTGACCATGTGCGGTGTGCCGATCGATCTCGGGAGCGTGACGATCCCCTCGTACATCCTCGCCACGCGCGAGGATCATATCGTCCCCTGGCGGTCGGCGTATCGCAGCGTGCTGCTGCTGGGCGGCGACGCCGAGTTCGTCCTTGGCGCGAGCGGACATATTGCCGGCGTGATCAATCCGGCATCGAAGAACCGGCGCGGATTCTGGGTCAATGGATTGCAGGGCGCCGATGCCGATCGATGGCTGGCGAGCGCCGAGGAAAGAAAAGGCAGCTGGTGGCCGCACTGGCAGGCGTGGCTGGGCAAGTACGCCGGCGCCCTGCGGCCGGCTCCCGCATCACCGGGCAACGCTGCGTACCCGGCGCTCGATGCGGCGCCGGGCCGTTACGTGCTGGAAAAGGCTTGAGTTCGATGGACGTGGCAGGGTTTGATTCACAGGCGGCAGTTCGATTGACAAACGAAGAGGAGAACAACATGACACAACGCGTAGCATTGGTCAGCGGCGGCATGGGTGGTCTGGGCGAGGCGATCTGCATCAAGCTCGCTGCGCTGGGATACAAGGTCGTCACCACGCATTCGCCGGGCAATACCAAGGCGCAGGAGTGGCTGGACGGAATGAAGAAACTGGGATTCAGCTTCCACGCCTATCCGGCGAACGTCGCGGATTTCGCCAGTGCACAAGCCTGCCTGAAAAAGGTCGCCGAGGAAGTGGGCTTGATCGACGTGCTGGTAAACAACGCCGGCATCACGCGCGACACGACGTTCCGCAAGATGGACAAGGCGGGCTGGGACGCGGTGATCGAAACCAACCTCGACTCCGTGTTCAACATGACCAAGAACGTGATCGACGGGATGGCCGAGCGCGGCTGGGGCCGCGTCATCAACATTTCATCGGTCAACGGCCAGAAGGGCGCGTTCGGCCAAACCAATTATTCGGCGGCGAAAGCGGGGATGCACGGTTTCACCAAAGCTGCGGCGCTCGAGTATGCGAAAAAAGGCGTGACGGTCAACACCATTTCGCCCGGCTATATCGGGACCAAGATGGTGATGGCGATCCCGACCGAAGTGCTCGAGTCCAAGATCATTCCGCAAATTCCGATGGGTCGTCTGGGCAAGCCGGAAGAAGTCGCGGGACTCGTCGCGTACCTGTCTTCGGACGAAGCGGCATTCGTCACCGGCGCGAATATCGCGATCAACGGCGGGCAGCATATGCAATAGGCAAATACCCAACGGCGATCGACTCGCGAACGCGGAGCCCGACCGCCTTTTGTCTTTGGCTTGTCGTCCCCGCGAACGCGGAGCCCGACCGCCATTTCGTCTTTGGCTTGTCGTCCCCGCAAACGCGGAGCCCGACCGCCATTTCGTCTTGGGCCTGTCGTCCCCGCGAAGGCGGGGACTCAGCGACGTTTCGACGCAAGATACTGTATTTCCAACCGGGATAGAGGCAGCGTTGATGAATGAGCCATCCTTCCAAACCATGAACGCAATCGCTCCCACCGGCTATCTCACCCCCGATGTCCCCGGCACGTTGCCTTGGCATGACGTGCCGCTTGTGCGCGCCACCGAGGAATCCCTCCGCGGCTACGGTCACCTCGTCGACGACTATCGCAACTACCCGATCGAGATCGTGACCTGGCCGCAGCCGGGCTGGCGCGCGATCGATCCGGGCACCGGCAACGAAGGCGGCACCACGCATGGCGTCTTCGATTTCTGGTGGGAAGGCGACACGCTGTGCGGCAAGAACCAGGCGGTCGCGAGCAATTTCTATCTGCTCGGCTGGTCACGCAATCCGGATGAAGTGAAAGCACAAACGGTCGCGCAACCCGATCGCTCACGCATCCTGCTCTGGCACGCGAACTATCATCCGGATGGCGGCCAACTGTTTTTTCCATTGAACGGCGAAGCGTTCGTATGTCCGCTCGCACTGCCCGGTGAAGACGTGCGCCCGGAGCAGTTCGTCGCGTTTTACGTCGATGGCGGCAAGGGACTCTACATCCATCCGAACGTCTGGCACGAAGCGGTGTTTCCGCTCGCGGAGCGTGCGAGTTTCTACGACGAACAGGGCAAGGTGCATGCGCGAATCAGCTGCAATTTCGCTCAGGAGTTTGGAGTGTTCCTGAACGTGCCGTTCGCAATGCCCGCCTGAGTTGGTCGCGGGAAAAGCCGGGCGCTTGCTCGTATCAAGGGCGCTTACTGTGCGTCTTCTGACCAATTCGCTGATGTCTGTCAGCTTGCGCGCTGGCCTCCGCGCCGGTGCGCCTGCATGTAAGCCCGGAGAAGCGCATTCATTCGCGATTGATACCCGCGACCCTGCGCCCGGAACCATTCAACGACATCTGAATCCCCTTGGAGCGAGAGCAAGGTTTTAGTGGGCACATCGATCTGATCATCATTGAAGGATATATCCGGGAGACTTCCAGCAGTCGAGGGCCGTCTGGTACGTCGGAAATTCGATCACCGCGTTGCGCGTTCGGCTACCGCCTTCCACATTCTCGAATCGACCGGCGCGCACGAGGAAGCGGGCGCCGTATTTCTTCAGCAGCGGGCCATTGGCCGCGACGTAAGCTTTGTATTTTTCCGGGTCAGCGATATCCACCCGAACGATCCAGTATCCCTTGGGCATTCGATTCTCCTGGGAGTTGGCCGCGGAAGCTATCGCTTCTCGGCAGCGCTGGCCTTGCGCGCATAGAACATCGACACTTCTTCGATTTCCATTTTGGTCATCAAGCGCACCATGCTGCGCATCTGCGCTTCCGAGTCGTTACGGCGAGTGCCCGATACGAACGCATCGAGCTGCGCCACGAGGTAATCCTTCGGCATCCCTTCGAGCCACGGCGCGCCGAGCTTCTGGTCGACCCCGCCGTGACACGAAATACAGGGCGCGATGTTGCGCATCGGGTCGCCCACGCGAACGAGCGGAGGCAGCGACTCGTCATAGGTGGTCGGGGCGGTCCGCGCCTTCGGCAGGTACGCATAGTAGGCGGCGAGGTCTTCCATGTCCTTGTCCGACAGATTCCGGGCCAGTGCCTCCATGATCGAACTCGAGCGCTTTCCACTCTTGTAGTCGTGGAGTTGCTTGATGACGACCTCCGGATATTGTCCGGCGAGGTTCGGGGCGTCGGAGACGCTGAGTCCCTGCGCACCGTGGCACATCGTGCAGTTCAGCGCCAGCGTGGCGCCGCGGCCGATCGCGACATCGGGACCTGATCTGGCCATCGTCCGCTCGAGAACGACATCGGTCGATCGGGCTGCAGCCGTTTGGCCGGCCGATGCCTCGCCCCAACTTCCCGGCACGCCGGCGGCGCGGCAAATGCTCGCCCACAGGCCCTGGGCAGTGAAGTCGGCGTGCATCGAGGGCAGTAACAGGAATCCGACAAGCATCGAAAGAATAGTTATGACAACGAGCGACACGAGGCTCCAGCGGAACCACGGGTTGCCCCATGAGTACATGCCGTGCTCGCGCATCAGCGGCTTCCTATCGGCACGACCGGCACATACGCGTCCTTCAGCGCCGCGAGTTGCGCGATCGGGAACCCGTAGTTCACGACAGTCAGCCCGATCATCATCGCCACCCACAAACCGAACGCGTTCAGCGCCACCGG
>JAYTIR010000350.1:0-3088 GCA_043731765.1 Burkholderiales bacterium | reverse complement strand
ACGGATCCATTTTTGGCTACCGCGCCGACGTGCGCGACCTCGACCAGTTGCATGGGCTGATCGGCATCACTTTGGCGCACCACGGCCACCTCGATCTGCTGATCAACTGCCAGGGCATCACGCGCCTGAAGGCCGCCGAGGATTTCAGCGCCGACGACTGGACCAGCATCATCGACACCAACCTGCGCAGCGTCTTCTTCGCAAGCACCGAGGTCGGGCGGCACATGCTCGGACGAGGGCGGGGAAGCATCATCAATATCGCGTCGCTGTCGTCGTTCCGCGGCTGGCCGCGGAGCTCGCTGTATGCGATGACGAAGGCGGCAATCGTGTCGATGACCGAGACGCTGGCCAGCGAGTGGGCGCCGCGCGGCGTTCGCGTCAACGCGATCGCGCCTGGTTTCTTCATGACGGACCTCGCCCAAAGCGCGATGGATCCAGTGCGGCGGCAGCGGGCGCTCGATCGCACGCCGATGGCCCGCTGGGGTGAACTGGATGAACTGGTTGGCGCCGCGATTTACCTTGCCTCGCCCGCCGCACGTTTTGTTACTGGCACGACGCTCCGCGTGGATGGCGGCTTCCTGGCGTCGGGCCTGTAGCTGCGCCATCGTTCGCGCATATGTTGCCCACTACCGCGGCCGGTCGAGCAGTCAGCGCAGAAAGGACGGCGCAATGATGCCATCCGTCGAAGAGGTTTCTCCCATGCTCGGTGCGCGTATCTCCGGGATCGACCTGTCGCATCCGCTGGATGAAGAATCGTTTCGCCTGGTCGAATGCGGATTGCATGAACACGGCTTCGTGGTGCTTCCGGGGCAGACTCTGTCGTCCGGAGAGTTCGTTGCGTTCGCGCGGCGCTGGGGCCGGCCCGAACCACATGTGATCGACCGCTTTCATCATCCGGACGATCCGAATATCCTGATCCTGTCCAACGTGCATCGGGACGGCCAACCTATCGGCCTCGTCGATGCGGGGACATATTTTCACACCGATTATTCGTACCTCGAGGTGCCGGCGCGTTGCACGATACTGCATTCGATACAGATGCCGCGCACGGGAAGCGGGACGACGTTCGCCAATCAAAGGCAGGCGTATGCCGATTTGCCCGAGTCGACCAGGAAGCAGTTGGATGGGTTGGTCGTCCGGCACCATTACGGCAACCGCGACGACCTGAATGAAGCTTCGCGCACCGTGGCCTCGGTCCTGACCGAATCGGAAAAGCAGAAAGTCACCTGGGTGCGTCATCCGCTGGTGCGCAGGCATCCGCATACGAATGTTCCTTCGTTGTACGCAGTGTCCGGCAGTTCGTTTGAAATCGAAGGCATGCCGGCCGACGAGGGGCGCACGCTGCTCGATGATCTCAAGTCGCACTCGACGCAGGCGAAGTATCGCCACACGTACAACTACGGAATCGGTGATGTGATCGTCTGGGACAATGTGCAATTGCTGCACGCAGCGCCGCTTACCGACTTCACCGACGCCCGCACCTTATGGCGCGTGACGGTCAAGGAAGACGGACCGACGCTGTGACCGAAGTAGGGCGATATCGCCTGGCAAGCCCGTAGAACTTGTCAGCCGCTCAGCGCTTCGAACATCCTTCGGGTGGACTGTGCGCCCATTTTCTGCCGATAGTCCATGAGCGCCAGGCGCGAAGCCATCCATTCGGCCGTGACCGATCCGGGGCTCGCACCAGGCAACTCCAGCCACGCGTCGGCTTCGGATCCGTCGAGCGCGACACGCATGCCATTCTTGATCGCGATGTGGATGACGGCCTGGTTCTCGCGCAAGCAGTGCATGTAGACGCGGCGCACGAACCGGTTGGACAGGTGGACCGCCGCCCGCTCGAATAGGCTGTTGCCGATCCCCTTGCCACGCGCATCCTTGAGGACCGAAAGCCCGAGTTCGGCTTCGTCGGCAGTGCAAGCCAGGTGGACGGCGCCGACCACATGCAACTGTTCGTCGTACACAGCGAATACGTCGGACTCTGTGTAGTCAACCGAATCAACGTATGCCTGGATTCCGGCGTCGCCAATCGAGGAACCGAAGCGCAAGTGGCGATCCTCGGGACCAAGTTGCAGGAAATGCGCGAGCAAAGCCTCGCGATTGCGTTCGGAAAGCAGATGTACGTGATGCGGCATGTTGTCGGGCCCCGTTAAAGCAGCGGAGTAATCTCCGCGGGTTGGACGATTGAAAAGGCCAATGGTTCCGCCCGCTGCGCGAATGAAAATGCGCACGGCACTGGTGCGGGGCGCGCCGAAATTGCGCGCGTCAACTGACGATGCTGGTGCCGTTCAGTTTCTCCTGCGCCTTGATCAGGCTTGGAACGAATTCGTCTCCGAATCCGAGCATGCAGGCATTGACCAGACTTTGATGCGTCGCCTCTCCCATGATCGAGGTCATTGGCACGCTTTCGGTCATGTGGGTGTAGTAGCGAATATCCTTGCGCGCATTGTCGAGTGCGAATTTCAGTGCGGCGAAATTGCCTTGCAGCGTCTGCGCGAGCACGGCCTGAAATATTCCATTGTTCACGGCACCCAGTGAAACCACGTCGACGAGTTTCTGCGGATCGACTCCCATCCGTTTGACCGCGGCACCCGCCTCGGCGGTCGCGCACGCAATCGTCATCGCGATGAAATTGTTCGCGAGCTTTACTACATGTCCGGCGCCGGGCGGTCCGACGTGAACGACGTTTTCGCAAAACGCCTGCAGCACCGGCTTGAGCGCGTCGAAGACCTGCTGATCGGCGCCCACCATCGTGTTGAGTCGGCCCTCTTCGGCTTCTTTCGGCGTCCGCGCAAGAGGTGCGTCGACAAAAGTTACGCCGACCTTGGCAAGTCGTTCGCGGATCAGGTTCGTCGACGCGGGTTCGGCGGTCGAGGTGTCGACGATCAACAGTCCGTCGCGGGCACCCTCGGCGAGTCCGTTGCTGCCGAAGATCACTTCCTCGACTTGCGGACTGCCGGTTACGCACAGAAACACCACGTCGGATTGCCGGGCGACCTCGGCGCTGGACGCTGCTTCCTGCGCCCCCTGTGCGACCAGGTCGTCGACCGGCGCGCGGTTCCTGTGACCCCTGATCGTCACCGGATACCCC
>JAYTIR010000349.1:0-6697 GCA_043731765.1 Burkholderiales bacterium | reverse complement strand
ACTCCTGCATAGCCCGCCGCGAGATTGACGCAGACCGAGCTCGGCACGGAACTGGGTGGTCAGCCCGCCGTGAGCGCGATACTCAACGGCAAGCGCGAGATCAATGCGCGGCAGGCAGGCGCGTTGGCATCGCGCTTCAGCGTATCAGCCGCGGTGTTTATCGCATAGCGCACCGTCAAAACGCCACGTTCGCTGCCCCCTTGAGCGCCAGGATCCGCCGCGCATCGTCGGGGGTCGCGATCTCGAGCCCCAGCCCTTCGATGATCTTCCGCACCGCTTGAACCTGTGCTGCGTTGGATTCGGCGAACTTGCCCGGACCGAGCCACAGGCTGTCCTCCAGTCCGACCCGGACGTTGCCGCCCATCGCGGCCGACATGGCGGCGATTGGCAGCTGATTGCGGCCGGCGCCCAACACGCTCCACCGATACTGGTCGCCAAACAGGCGATCGGCCGTGCGCTTCATGTGCATGACATCGTCTGGATGCGGGCCGATGCCGCCCAGGATTCCGAACACGCTCTGGATGAAGAGCGGCGGCTTGACGATGCCGCGCTCGAAGAAATGGTGCGCCGTATACAGGTGCCCGATGTCGTAGCACTCGATCTCGAAGCGCGTGCCGTTGTTGGCGCACGAGGTCAGGATGTACTCGATATCCTTGAACGTGTTGCGGAAGACCCGCGAGTCCGAAGTCTGCAGGTATTCGCGCTCCCAGTCGTACTTGAACTCGGTGAAGCGCTTCAACATCGGGTAGAGGCCGAAGTTCATCGAGCCCATGTTGAGCGAGGCGACCTCGGGCTTCAGTTGCAGCGCGGGCTGCAGGCGTTCCTCGATCGTCATCGTCGCGGCGCCGCCGGTCGTGAAGTTGATGACGACGTTGGAGCGGCGCTTGATGTCGGGGGCAAATTCGCGGAAGTACTTCGGGTCCTGCGTCGGATGGCCGTCGACGGGATCGCGCGCATGCAGGTGCACGATCGCAGCGCCCGCTTCGGCCGCGGCGACGGCCGCGTCCGCGATCTCCTTCGGCGTGACTGGCAAATGCGGCGACATCGACGGCGTGTGGATCGAACCGGTGATCGCGCAGGTGATGATGACTTTACGGGCTTCGGCCATGGTCTTGCTCCTGGTTCAGGTATCGGGTTGATCGCGCTTGTGCCGCGCCAGCGCCAGCAGGCGGCGGTCGCGCACGTCCATCTTTCGCTCGCGTTCGGCGGGCGTTGGCGGTTCGCCCAGCGCCGCAACAACACGTGCCGCATGTTCGGCGTCCCAGACGTACGGTGCCGGCGGGTCAGCGGCCAGCTTGCGATAGATGCCGCCGTAGCGCGCACAGTAGTCCGCCACGCCGCCCGGCGCGTTCAGCTCGATGGTCGCGAACGGGCCCATGAATGACCAGCGCAAACCAAGTCCGTGTGCGACGGTCTTGTCGAGGTCCTCTGGCGACACGTAGCCATCGCCCACCAAACGCATCGCCTCGGTGAGCAGCGCGCCCTGCAGACGATTCAGGATGAACCCGTCGAGTTCGCGCCGCACGACGATGGGCACCTGCCCGACCTCCGCCATCACCGATTTCGCGCGCTCGATCGTGGCGGCGCTGGTCCACGGCGCGCCGCACAGTTCGACGACGGGAATCAGGTGCGGCGGATTGACCGGATGCGCGACAAGGCAGCGCGACCGTCCCGCGAGCATGTCGGTAAATTGTGATGCGGGAATCGCCGAGGTGGAACTCGCAAGAACCGCGGCGGCCGGCGCGAGCGCGTCCAATGTGCGGAAGACTTCGCGTTTGATCTCCACCTGTTCGGGCAAGTTCTCCTGTACCCAATCCACGCCCGTCACCGCGTCCTCGATCCGCGTCACCATCGACACGCGCGCGGCCGCGCGTTCGGCGTCGTCGACCAGACCGGCCGCCTGCTGCTCGGCGAGGCTTGTGGCGATGTGTCCGCGCGCAAGGTCCAACTGCGCGGGCGCGTTGTCGTACAGCCGCACGTGCCAACCGGCGCGCGCAAACACCATTGCCCACGCGCGGCCGACCAGGCCGGCACCGATGATCGCTGCTATGTGTTCCATGCGTTCACATCCAGAGGACGCGCCGGCGTAATTCGAGGTCGTCGCGCAGCGCCGCCGCCGGTCCCTGATGGACGACGCTGCCGCGCTCGAGCACGTACGCCTGGTCCGCCAGCGCGAGGACGAGGTCGAGATTGTGCTCCACGATGACGATCGACAACTCCTGGCGCAAGCGGTCGAAGGCCTCGAACAGTTCCTCGATCACCGCGGGGGCCAGGCCTTCGAACGGCTCGTCGAGCAGCAGCACGCGCACGTGCCCGGACAGCGCGCGCGCGACCGCGACCATCTGCTGTTCACCACCGGAGAGAAAATCTGCCGGCGTATCGAGGCGCGCGCGCAAGCGCGGAAAGAACTCGAGGATCTTCGCGTCGGACCACGCCACGCCCTCGCCCTTGCCTCGCTTGAGCCGGCCGAGTTCGAGATTGTGGCGCACGCTCATTCCGGCGAAGAGGCCGCGACCCTGCGGCACATAGCCGATGCCGCTGCGCGCATTGGCCGCAGCCGAACGACGCGCGAGGTCCTCGCCCGAGAGCACGATGCGACCACTCTGCGCAGTGACAATGCCGATGATCGTCTTCAGCAGCGTCGACTTGCCCGCGCCATTGCGTCCGAGCAGCGCCACGATCTCGTGCTCGTGCACCTTGAGCGATGCGCCCATCACGATGTGGCTCTTGCCATAGAACGCGTCGACGTGGTCGAGGTCGAGGATGAGCGGGCCACTCGCGCGCTCGGCGTGACCGCGCGGCTTTGCGGCCAGCGCAGCGGTACCCGAGCCGATGTAGACCTCGCGCACGGCCTTGCTTTCTCGCGCGTCGTCCGCGGTGCCGTCGACCAGCACCTTGCCTTCGTTCATCACCGTCACCCGATCGGCCAGCGCGAATACGCGGTCGATGTCGTGCTCGACCAGCAGCACCGGCACGTCGGCCGAGATGCGCTTGATCAGGCCGGCGACACGCTCGCGCTCCGCCGCCGCGAGGCCGGCAAGCGGCTCGTCGAGCAGCAGCACGCGCGGCGCGCCGGCGAGTGCCAGACCCATGTCGAGCAGTCGCTGGCCGCCGTAGGAGAGCGACCCGGCTTCCGCCTGCTCGATGCCCGACAACCCGAGGTAGCGGATCAGTTCCGCCGTACGCGTCGTCACGCGGTCGTTGCGCTGCGCGTCGGCCCAGCCGTTGAAATGCGACGCATCGCGCGCCTGCACCGCGAGGCGCAGATTCTCGGCAATCGACACGCGGGGAAACAGGTTGGTGATCTGGAACGAACGACCGAGCCCCGCCGCGGCAATCTGGTGGGAAGGCAATCCCGCGATCGAACGACCGGCGAGGACGACCGAACCGTGATCGGGTGCGAACATGCCCGTGATGAGGTTGAAGACCGTCGTCTTGCCGGCGCCATTGGGTCCGATCAGCGCGTGCAGCGAACGGCCGCCGACGACGAGCGACGTAGCAGTCACCGCCTTGATTCCGCCGAACGCCTTCGCGAGGTCGCGCGCCTCCAGCACCACGCCGTCGGCATGCGCTGCATGCTTCAGGAACTCGGGGAGCGGCACGCCCTGCTCGATCGCGCGCGCGTCCATCGCGGCCGCCTCGACCACTTTAGGCTTGAAAGGCTCGGTCAGGCGTCGCCATACGCCGACCAGACCCGTCGGCGAGAACACGATGAAGCCGACGAACAGCAGCCCGAAGTACAGCAGCCAGTTCTGCGTCCAGATCGACAGGTATTCCTGGAACAGGATGTAGAACAGCGCGCCCAGCGCGGGTCCGAGCAGGCTGCGCATGCCGCCAATGAGGACCATCGCGAGCAACGCGCCCGAAAACGATATCGACGTCGGGTCGGCCGACGCGAAGCGATGATGAAACGCGAACAGCACGCCGGCGCAGCCGGTCAGCACCGCCGACACCGCGTAGGCGATCTGCTTGTAGCGATTGGTCGCGTAACCGATGAACTGCGCGCGCTGCTCGTTTTCGCGGATGGCGACCAGCACGGTGCCGATCGCCGAGCGATGAAAGCGCTCGAGCGCGTACACGACGCCCAAGCCAAACGCCGCCACCAAGGTGTAGTAGATCCACGCATTCTCGAGGTCGAATCCGAGCCAGCTGGCACGCGTCACGCCGCCCAGTCCGCTTTCGCCGCCGGTGAATGCGGTCCAGCGAAATGCAATTGCGTAGGTCAGCGCCGAAAACGCGAGTGTAAGCAGCGAGAAGTAAACGCCGCGCCGGCGCAGCACGAGAAAACCGATGGGCACGGCGGCGATCAGCAGGAACATGAATGAGACCAACACCGGCCACAGCACCGAGCCGGGAAACCAGTATCGCTGCGTCAGCGCGGCGGCGTATGCGCCCACGCCAAACCACGCGCCGTGGCCGAACGACACGAGGCCGGTGTATCCGACCAGGATGTTGAGCGCCATGCACGCCACGGCGAAGATCACGACGTCGGTCGCGCTGGTGAGCGTCAGTCCACCGGCAAGCAGCGCGAACGGAAGGACGACCATCGCGGCCGCCGCGATCACGACGGGGAAGCGAAAGGCGCTCATACCGCGGCCTCCACACCATCGTGGCGACACGTTACGTTGTCGTGTCGGCCGCGCTCAATCGCTCGGCGACGCGCCCTTCGGGCCTTCGCTCGACCTGCGGTCTCGCGCGCCTTGCTCATTCGAAGCGTTGGATGCGTTCGCCGAAAAGTCCGCGCGGCCGGATCAGAAGTACCATCACCATCAGCAGATACATCGAGGCTTCCGCAGCCGCGGGATAAAAGTAAATGGTGAGACCGCGCACGACGCCGACGATCAGCGCGGCCCACACCACGCCCCAGAACGAGCCCAGGCCGCCGATCACCACGACCACGAACGCCGCGGTCAGGATCTCCGCGCCCATCGCCGGATGCACGCCAGAAATCGGCGCGAGCAGCACGCCGGCAAGCGCGGCCAGCGCAACGCTGATCGCGACCACAGCGCTCATGTACGGTTGCAGCGAGATGCCGAGCGCGGCCACCATGTCCGGGTTCTGCACGCCCGCGCGCACCACGCGGCCGAACGGCGTGCGCTGCAACAGGAACCACAATGCGGCCACCGCGCCCGCGGCAATCGCGAGCATCACCAGCCGGTATTTCGAGTAGATGAATTCGCCGACCAACAACTGGCCCTTCAATGCCGGTGGAATCGAAAACGGCAATGGCGAGGCGCCGAAGATCAAGCGTAGCGCCTGCTCGGCGACCATCGCGAGTCCGAACGTCATCAGCAGGCCAAGCGCAGGATCCTCGCGGTAGAAACGGCGGAACAGGAAGCGCTCGACGACGAGGCCGATCAGCGCGACCAGCACGGGCGAGGCTACGAGCACGCCGCCGAAGCCCAGCATGTCGACCAGCTTGACGGCGAAATAGGCGCCCAGCGCGTAGAACGCACCGTGTGCGAGATTGACCAAGCCACCCAGCGAAAAGATGAGCGAGAGCCCGAGCGCGATCAGCAGGTAGTACGCGCCGACCAGCAGGCCGTTGACGACTTGCTCGAGAATCTGGATCAGAACCATGATGCACGCGCGGACGAAGCGATGCCGCCCCGTCCGCGCCGCAAGCGATCGATCAGGCGGGCATCGTGCAGGCGTTGTCCTCGCGCGTGGGCGCGATCACCTCGAGGCTCTGGTTCGCGGCCGGCACGGGCGCTGACAGCGTGAACAGATCCCACCGATCCTTGACCTCGCTCGCGGGCTTGAAGCGGATCGTGTACATCTCCTGCATCAGCTGGTGATCCCAGTTGCGGTAGTAGCCTTCGCGCGACTTCATCAGGTCGAATTTCGCGCCCTTCTCCAGATGCTCGACCAGCTTCGTGGAATCCGTGGTCTTGAGTTCGTTCATCGCCTGCGCCACGTGCTTGGTCGACATGTAGTCGCCCCACGCCTGATTTTCCGGCGGCTTGCCATACTTCTTCGTGAACGCGTCGGTGAATTTCTGCGCCGATGCCGTCTTGACCTGCGAGTCCCACACCAGCGGCCAGATGCCGGTCACGTTGCCTTTGCCCGCACCCCACGCGACCGCGGTGTCGAAGCCGAATCCGGCGACCGGATACGGCAGCCCGTACTCCATGTACTGCTTCATGAAGTTGGTGATCTGCGCGCCGGCCAGGTTCGACACGACGAGATCCGGCTTCGCGTTGCGGATCTTGAGCAGGTAAGCCGAGAAGTCGGCTGCGTCGGTGGGCACCAGTTCGTCAGCCGCGAACTCGCCGCCGTTGGCCAGCATGAAGCGCTTGGCGGCCTTCAGCAGATCGTGACCGAACGCGTAATCGGCGGTCAGGCTGTACCACTTCTTGCCTTTCACCATGCCGTCGCGCAGCAACGCCTGGCCGGCCGCGTAAACATACATCGTGTTGGCGGCTTCGGTGTGGAACATGAAACGGTTGCACGACTTGCCGCGCAGCTCGTCCGAATTGCATCCGGTGTTGAAGAAGAGCGTCCGATTGCGCTGCGCGACCTGAGCGATCGCGAGGCCCGACGCCGAGCTGATTTCGCCGATGATCGCGACGACCTTGTCGCGCTCGATCAGCCGCGCTGCCTTGGTCGACGCCGTCTGCGGGTTGACGCTGTCCTCCGCAATCAATTCGATCTTGCGGCCCATCACGCCACCGGAAGCGTTGATTTCCTCGACCGC
>JAYTIR010000348.1:0-6092 GCA_043731765.1 Burkholderiales bacterium | reverse complement strand
TGAAACAGCAACTTCAGAACAAGCTCGTCGAGCATCAACACTATATCCGCAAGCATGGCGAAGACATGCCGGAAATCCGCAATTGGACGTGGGGAGCGGCCAACGCCCGCAAACCGGCGTAAACCGGGAGCTACTGCCCCGCGGCGCTGCGCTTCGCGACGTCGATGTCCAGGTACTTCCACGACTGCCCGAACGGCGAGATCGTGTAGCCCAGCACCCATGGATGGGTAAGCGTGTTCGCGATGCCGAACGTGTGCAGCGTCATCGGCACGTACGCTGCGACGAGCTCGCTCATCCGGCGCGCGAGCGCCACTCGCTCCGGCCCGTCCGGCGTCTCGAGGAACTTCTCGTAGGCGGCGTCGTATTCGGCAAACCGGAAGCGCGCGCTGTTCGTGTCGTACGATGCCTTGCCCCACAGCGACTCCAGGATATGGTAACCGGACGGGGCGAGCGCGCGATAACCCAGATTGAACATCGGCAACTTGCCCGCGAGCGACAGATTCAAAAGCTCGGCGAACTTCTGCTGCTGGACGTTCATGCGGATGCCGATCGCATTCATGTTCTTCTTCCACAGCAGGTCCACTTCGCGATACCACGACTCCGGCAGTGTCCCGCGCACGACGATAAGCGGCTTCCCGTCGGGCGTTTCGCGATAGCCGTCGCCATCGCGGTCGCGAAAGCCGAAACGGTCGAGCAACGCTCGCGCGCCGGCGGGATCGTAGATCGATCTCGCGCGAATCGACGGATCGTGACCGCTGACGTTCGGCGGCAGCAATTGGTTCGCCGGCAGTGCATTTCCGGCATACAGCACGCGAATCAGCTCGGCGGTATCGAACCCCATCGCGATCGCGCGGCGTAGTGCCACCTGCTGGGTCGAGTACCCGCCGACCAGCGGATCCTCCATGTTGAAGTACGTGAACGTGAGGTTCGGGGCGGGACTGCGGTGGTGCACAATGCCGCGCTTGACGAACTCGGGCTTCAGCTTTTCCCCGTCGAGCACGCGGCGTGCCGTGTCCCCGCTGACCGCGAGCAGATCGAGGTTGCCCTGGTCAAACGACAGCAGCTCCGGGATGGGCTCCTCGATGATGCTGATCTCGATGCGACCGATCGCGGGCAGCTTGCGGCCTTTCATCGATGCAATCAGCGCCCGATGCGCCGCCTCTGCGCTGGTCGGAAACGAAAGCGTTCGGTAATGCGGGTTCGCCTCGAGCACGATCCGCGAGGCGCGCTTCCATTCGGCGAGCCGGTAAGGTCCGGTGCCGACAGGTCGGCTCATCACGTCGTTGCCGGCGGCCTCGATGGCCTCGCGGGCGACCGCGAACGAGTTCATTACGGCGAGCTGCTCGAGCAGCGTGTAGTCGACCTTCGTCAGCCTGAACTGCAGCACGTAGCGGTCGGTGGCGCGCAGACCTTCGATCGGCGCGTCGTAGTCGAATTTGCCGCCGGCCTTGCGCGCCGCGTCGACCACCGGCCGCGCGCCAACGATCAGGTCGGTCAGCGCTTGATCACCGCCGTTGCGCAAATTCGGGTCCAGGCGGCGCTTGAGCGCGTAGACGTAATCTTCGGCGACGAGTTCGCGCCGCTTGCCCTTGAACGTTGGATCATCGGTGAAGTGGATGCCTTTCTTCAGGCCGATCGTCCACGTGCGGCCGACGTCCGTGATCGCCGGCATCGCCTCGGCGGTGTTCGGCACAACCTTGGCCGGATTCGCGAGATAGTCGAACTCGTAGAGCCCTTCGAAGATGTGGCTCGCCATCCGGGTCGAATACAGATCCGTGCCCTGCTGGGGATCGAGGCTCGTGATGTCGATGCTCGACACGCGCAGCACCTTGTTGGTCTCGGCGGCAAGCGAGGGTGCGGCGTGCCACGCAGTGAACACGGCGAAGAGGAACGCGAAGCGGACAGGGAGGGTCATGGCGATCGGATGTGGAACGGAGGTCATAACCAGCCACCGGTGAATCCCGCTCGTCGCAACCCGGTGACAAGGTAGGGGCACTCTCGCATTAAACGCCACAATAAACCTGTCCGATAGTTTTCAACCATCAGAACGGTCGGCCCCTCGTTCAGCCCGAAATGGAATGGCGATACCCAGCCGTGGGGATTGCCGGATGCCGCGGGGTAGGTCGCGTTGAAGGACGCCTTGAAGCCGTAGCGGTTCGACTCTTTCAATTTGAGTTCATGAATACAGTAATCGAGCGCGGGCAGCACAATCTCGGGTGCGAATGGCAGCGACGCCGCCACGGCCCACGGTGCGATAGTACCGTCGTCGGGGCCGTAGGGCACGCCGCGCCCCACGTAATCGAAGAATTGGCGCTCGATCCCGGCCACGCGGATAGTGTCCGGACCGGGACCTTCGCTTGCAGTCAGCCCCCAGCAATCCTCGCCATAGTGTGCAAACTTGAGCGGGTTGTCGATGGCGTATTCGCGTTGCACATAGGTCGCGCGCCGGCTGTTTTCGAAATAGTCGATGCCCTTGGTACGCATGAAGGCGTCCTGGATACTGCGAAAATCAATCCAGATATGGGAGAGTTGGTGCGTGAACAGCGGCCCGGCATAGAGAAAGTCATATCCGTAACAGTGCTCCCACTGGTAAGTAGACACCCACGCTGCGTAGCTGTTCACCGGCAGCGGATAAGTGGGTGAGCCAAGTCCCAGGATATACAGCACGAGCGCTTCGTCGTAGCCTTCCCACCGGTACCCGAGAAATCCACTTTCGGGCTTCCACCCGTGCGTGACCGTAGCGCCGCCGTTTTGCGCCCATGGCCAGTCAGCGCGACGATAGAGCGCGTCGGCAAGGGCGCGTATTTCCTGTTCGGTAGTCGTATCCGCGTCAAAATACGCGCCCGCAGTCAACGCACCGGCGAGCAGAAGGGTGCTGTCCACGGTCGATAGTTCGCATTGCCAGGCGCGCCGGCCGGTCCGCATGTCGAGAAAATGATAATAAAAGCCGTGGAAGCCGGTAGCGTCAGGCTCGGGGCCCTGCGGGCTGTTCCAGAAAAAGCGCAGTGTGGCGAGGATTGTCTCGATCGCCGCCGCGCGCGTGATGAAGCCGCGCTCGACCGCGACCGGATACACCGCCAGCGCGAGACCGGTCGCGGCAATGCTGGCGGGCCAATCGGGCGCAGTCTTGTCGCATACCAGTCCATTCTTCGGATTGGTCTGGTGCAGGAAGTAGCTGAAGCTTTCGCGCTGAAGCGATTCCAGCTCGGCATCGACCGTGGGTTTGACGGTGTTGATGGTTTCACCGGGTTTTCGTTCGCCTGGACCAGTCCCGTGTATCACGCCGTTGGTCCTTTGCGTTTCACCCGAAGAGCACCGTCGACCATCGCCTGCGCCTCCTCCACGATCCGTTCCAGATGATCCTCACCGCGGAAGCTCTCCGCATAGATTTTGTACATGTCTTCAGTCCCCGAAGGACGCGCCGCGAACCATCCACTCTTGGTGATCACCTTGAGGCCGCCGATGCGAGCGTCGTTGCCCGGGGCGCGGTCGAGCACGCGCTCGATCTTTTCGCCGGCCAACTCGATGTGGCGAAACTGCCCGGGCGATAGCCGCGCCAGCAATTTCCTTTGTTTCGACGTAGCCGCGGCCTGCACGCGCCGCTCGAAAGGCTCGCCCAACTCCTGGGTCAACGTTCGGTAGATTTCGCCGGGGTCCCGGCCCATGCGCACGGTGATTTCCGCAGCCAGCAACGCAGGCACGATGCCATCCTTGTCAGTCGTCCACACCTTTCCGTCTAGCCGAAGACAGGAGGCGCCCGCGCTCTCTTCGCCTGCGAAACCGAGCGAGCCGTCGAGTAATCCATCGACGAACCATTTGAATCCCACCGGAACTTCGTAAAGTTTACGGCCTAGCTTCGCCGTCACGCGATCGATCATCTGGCTGCTGACGATCGTTTTGCCCACGGCCGCTTTTTTGGGCCACCGCGGGCGCTGCCGATAAAGGTAGTCGATGGCCACCGCCGCATAGTGATTGGGCGGGAGCAGGCCCGCGCTCCTGGTGACGATCCCATACCGATCGTGGTCGGTGTCGCAGGCGAAAGCGAGGTCGAAGCGATCTTTCATTCCGATCAGCGTCTGCATCGCATAGGGGGAGGATGGGTCCATGCGGATGCGACCGTCCCAATCGACAGTCATGAACCGGAACGTCGGATCCACTTGGTCGTTGACGACACGAAGGTTCAAGCCGTAACGCTCGGCGATCGGTGCCCAGTAATGTACGCCGGCGCCGCCGAGCGGATCGACGCCGATGCGAATGCCGGCGCCTCGGATCACGTCCATGTCGATGACTTTGGCAAGATCGCTGACGTAAGCGCGAAGGAAGTCATGCCGGTGCGTCGTGGCCGAGCGCAGAGCTTTTGATAACGGCACGCGCCTCACACCCTTGAGCTTGTGTTCGAGAAATCTGTTCGCCGTGCCTTCGATCCAGGCGGTCACGGTCTCGTCCGCCGGCCCCCCGTTTGGCGGGTTGTACTTGAAACCGCCGTTGTCCGGCGGGTTGTGGGAAGGCGTGACGACAATGCCGTCCGCCAGCCCGGCGGTGCGGCCGCGGTTGTACTTCAGGATCGCGTGCGAAACCGCAGGCGTCGGCGTGTATTCGTCATTTCGCGCGATCATGACCTCAACGTCATTGGCGGTCAGTACCTCGAGCGCGCTGGCGAATGCGGGTGCGGAGAGCGCGTGCGTGTCGATGCCTAGAAACAGCGGACCATCGATGCCCCGTCGTTTGCGATACTGGCAAATGGCCTGACAGATGGCAAGAACATGCCATTCATTAAAACTGCGTTCGAAGGCGCAACCGCGATGCCCCGAGGTGCCGAACACGACCCGTTGCGCAGCGATCGATGGGTCCGGCACATCGGTGTAGTACGACGTAATGAGTCGGGGTACGTTGACCAGTATCGCCGGTGGGGCCGGCTTGCCTGCCAAGGGATTTGTTTTCATGAATGCACGGGCCAGGACAACTCGTTTTCCGAGGCTGCGGCGGGGTCTGTCCCTGCCATCACGCTAGTCTAGATTAACGGCGCGCTCCTTTGTCCGTTATCGCGACAGTTGTCTGCAGTCCCCCGGGCATGCGGCCAATTCCTTGGAAGAGAGGCTCCGTTGCGTGCGCTAACGCACTGATCCGTATCGAAGACAGGAATAAATTCAACTTGACCAGCGTTTTACCGGCCGACGTACTTCTTGTTCAACCTTCTTGGAAAGACGTATCACCATGCAAACCGAACTTTTGAAAGTTACTGGAATGACTTGTGGCGGCTGCATCAGCAATGTAACGCACGCGCTCAAGGCGATTTCCGGGGTCGGCGACGTAAAAGTGTCGCTTTCGGCCGGCGAAGCCGCGGTGCAATACGACGAGCTGCTGACCTCGCCAGATCAAATGAAGTTGGCTGTGAAAGGCGCGGGCTATGGCGTAGATGTGACCAATGCCGCTCAAGGCCGTCAAACCAAGCGTGGCTGCTGCGTTTGACGTGGATCAACAAACTCCTTCAACGGGTCGATAGAGTGGGCAACCGGTCAGTGGACACGGACAAGGAGATCCAAAATGACAAATGCAATCCGCACAGGAATCGCCCTCGCCGTAACTGTTGGAATTGGCTACAGCGCTTGCACGTTCGTATTTTGGCTCTGGCCCGAGGCCGCCGCGACATTCATGAATGGTCTGTTTCACGGCCTCGATTTCCGTAAATTGCGGAGCGGCCCTGCTCTCTTCAGTTTCGGCACATTCCTTTATGCGCTCGTCGCATTGATGGTATGGGCGTTCGCGCTCGGCGCGATTTACGGCTGGCTGCACAACCGATTCGGTAATAAGGCATGACAGGTGACCTCTCCGGCCAACGCGCGGTCCTTTGCGTTTCGGGCTGGCAAGTCAACGACCATGAGCAAGAAAATGAAACCAGAAGAGTCGAGAGCGCACGCGCCCGCAATTGGGAAAAAAAGCTACAAACAAGACCTGCACCAACTCCAGGTCGAACTGGTCAAGCTGCAGCGCCACTTCATCAACTGCAATGACAAGATACTGATCATCCTGGAAGGCCGGGACGCGTCCGGCAAGGACGGCACGATCAAGCGCATTGTCCAGCACCTGAGTCC
>JAYTIR010000347.1:0-2725 GCA_043731765.1 Burkholderiales bacterium | reverse complement strand
ATGGAAAGAGGAATCGGGCTCGACGATCACCCGGCAGATGCGCAGGCTCGGCGCGTCCGGAGACTGGTCGCGCGAACGCTTCACGATGGACGAAGGATTGTCCGCCGCGGTGCTCGAAACCTTCGTGCGGCTGCATGAAGATGGACTGATTTATCGCGGCAAGCGGCTGGTCAACTGGGACCCGAAGCTGGGCACCGCGGTCTCCGACCTCGAGGTGGAAAACGAGGAGGAGCAGGGCCGGATCTGGGAAATAAACTATCCGTTTTCCGACGGCAGCGGCCACGTGACCGTCGCGACGACGCGGCCGGAAACCATGCTCGGCGACGTCGCGGTCGCGGTCAATCCCGAAGACGAGCGGTATGCGCATCTGGTCGGGAAGAAGGTCGTGCTGCCGCTGGTGGGCCGCGAGTTGCCGATCATCGCCGACGAGTATGTCGACAAGGCGTTCGGGACCGGTTGCGTCAAGATCACGCCGGCGCACGATTTCAACGACTATCAGATCGGCCAGCGCCACGGCTTGCCGTTGATCGGCGTGCTGACGCTCGAAGCGAAGATCAACGACAACGCGCCCGAAAAGTATCGGGGGATGGATCGGTATGCCGCGCGCAAGGCGGTGCTCGCCGATCTTAATGCGGCGGGACTCGTTGCGTCCGAAAAAGCGCATCGGATGGTCGTGCCGCGCTGCGAGCGAACCGGCGAAGCGATCGAGCCGATGTTGACCGATCAATGGTTCCTGGCAATGAGCAAGCCCGCGCCCGCCAACCATCCGACGATGGGGGGAAAATCGATCGCGCAGCGGAGCCTGGAAGTCGTCGCCGATGGCAGCGTGGCCTTTGTGCCGCAGAACTGGAAAGCCACGTACGACCACTGGCTGACCAACATCCAGGACTGGTGCATTTCGCGGCAACTGTGGTGGGGGCATCAGATTCCCGCGTGGTATGACGAGGCCGGCAACGTCTACGTCGCGCGCGATGAGCAGCAGGCGCGGGAACAGGCGCGCATCAGCCTCGGCCGCGACCCGCAACAGTTCCGCCGCGACGAAGACGTGCTCGACACCTGGTTTTCCTCCGCATTGTGGTGCCATTCGACCCTCAGCTGGCCGGAAGACACGCGCGAGCTGCGCACGTTCCTGCCCTCGCAGGTCCTGATCACCGGCTTCGACATCATCTTTTTCTGGGTCGCGCGGATGATCATGATGACGACGTATTTCACCGGCAAGGTGCCGTTTCACCAGGTCTACATTCATGCCATCGTCCGCGATGAAGAAGGCCAGAAGATGTCGAAGTCGAAGGGCAACGTCCTCGACCCGATCGATCTGATCGATGGCGTCGACGTGGAGTCGCTCGTTCGCAAACGCACCTACGGATTGATGATCCAGAAACAGGCCGAGGCGATCGAGAAGCGGACCAGGAAACAGTTTCCGGAGGGGATTCCGGCGTACGGCGCCGATGCGCTGCGCTTTACGTTCGCCTCGCTGGCGACCTATGCGCGGACCCTCAACTTCGACATGAACCGGTGCGAAGGCTACCGGAATTTCTGCAACAAACTCTGGAACGCCACGCGTTTCGTACTGATGAATGTCGAGGGCAAGGATTGCGGCGTCGACCCGGCGTTGCCGGTGCGCTTGTCCGCGGCCGATCACTGGATCATCGGGGAGTTGCAGCGCGCGGAACAGGAAGTCGCCGCGCAACTAGACATTTACCGCTTCGATCTCGCCGCAAGAAGAGTCTACGAATTGGTATGGGCCGAATACTGCGACTGGTACCTGGAGATGTCGAAGGTCCAGCTCGCGGATCCCGACGAAGCGGTGCAGCGCGGCACGCGCCGGACGCTGGTGCGCGTGCTCGAAGTCGCGCTGCGGCTCGCGCATCCGTTCGTCCCGTTCATTACCGAAGAGTTGTGGCAGATCGTCGCGCCGCTCGCTGGCAAGACCGGCGAATCGGTAAGCCTCGCACCCTTTCCGCGGCCGGATCTTTCGAAAGTGAATCCGGCGGCAGACGCCGACATTGCCATGGTCAAGTCGGTGGTCGACGCGTGCCGCGCGCTGCGCAGTGAAATGGCGTTGTCGCCAAAGGAACGCGTGCCGTTGATCGTTGCCGGCGACCGCGCGTTCATTGAACGGATGAAAGACTACATCGGGACTCTGGCAAAAATGAGCGACGTCCGCTGGGTGCCCTCGCTCCCCGTGAGCAACGCGCCGGTGCAGGTCATCGCTTCCTTCCAGCTGATGCTCGAAGTCGAGATCGACGTGGGCGCTGAAAGGGAACGGCTGGCCAAGGAACGGCTGCGGCTGGAGGGGGAGCGCAACAAGAGCATCGCCAAGCTCGGCAACGCGCGCTTCGTCGATCGCGCGCCGGCGGCGGTCGTAGCGCAGGAACGTGAACGCCTCGCCGGATTCGTTTCCAATATCGAGCAGCTCTGCGCGCAGATCGCCCGCCTGAATTGAGCTTCCACCGAGATAGTGCGGAAGGATGGGTGGAGCGTAGCGAAACCCATCGTTCGTTGGGAGAGTGCCAATCCGATTTCACTTCGGCGACGCCCTGAGGCATACGAGATTGCCTCAGCGGTTCTTGCCCTTTTGCCACAACACATCGCCGCGCCCGGCGCGGCGGTTCAGCGTGCGCGCGAGGATGAACAGATAGTCCGACAGCCGGTTCAGGTATTGCAGCGTCAGCGGATTCACTGGCTTGGTGTCCGCCTCGCCGCGCGCGAGTGCGACCACCGA
>JAYTIR010000346.1:0-3572 GCA_043731765.1 Burkholderiales bacterium | reverse complement strand
TGGCGTCCCCAGCGGGATTCGAACCCGCGTACCTACCGTGAAAGGGTAGTGTCCTAGGCCTCTAGACGATGGGGACTAAGGTGTTGCGACAGCCCGAATCGCAGACTGTTTTGTTGTGTCGTTGGTGGAGGTAAGCGGGATCGAACCGCTGACCTCTTGCATGCCATGCAAGCGCTCTCCCAGCTGAGCTATACCCCCACGGACAGCCTGAAATTATAGCTTTCCGGAGCATTCTTGGCAATCCAAGCGGACTTCACGGCCCCAGCCGATGCGCGGTTCGGCTATCATCGCGCGGCCTATGCCGCTGCCCGCACCCTCCCCCATCGAATACAGCAACGCGCTTGCGAATCGCGTGATCGTCATCACGGGCGCGACCGGCGGACTCGGTGCGCCACTCGCGCGCGCGTGCGCGTCGCAAGGCGCCACGGTCGTGCTGCATGGGCGGACCGAACGGAAGCTCGACGCGCTGTACGACGAGATCATGGCGGCCGGCCATCCCGAACCCGTGATCCTGCCGCTTGATCTGGCGAAGGCGGAAGCGACCGATTTCGCGAACGTCGAAAGTGCGTTGCGCGCGCAACTGGGGCGGCTCGACGGCCTTGTCCACACGGCGGCGTTGCTCGGCTCGCTCGGACCCATCGAGCATCAATCCTTCGACAGCTGGGTGTCGCTGCTGCGCGTGAACGTTGCCGCGCCAATGGGACTGACGCGTGCGCTGATGCCGCTGCTCGATGCCGCGCCCGATGCCAGCGTTGTGTTCACTCTCGACAATCGCGGCGAACAACCGCGCGCGTATTGGGGCGGCTACGCGGTGACCAAGGCGGGCGTTGCGACACTCGCGCGCGAACTGGCCGACGAATGGGAAAACCGCGCGAACCTGCGCATCAACGCCGTGGTTCCCGGTCCGATTCGTTCCCCGCTGCGCAATCAATCGCATCCCGGCGAGGACCGCGCATCGCTGCCGCTGCCGGAGGCGCTGGTGCCACTCTATCTGCACCTGCTGGCCGGCCAGACGAAGGCGGAGAGCGGCGCGCTCCTGGACGCTCAGGCCTGGCTTGCCGGCACATCCTGCGTTTCGCCGCTGCGCGCGTAGCGCAACATCACGCGCAAACGCCGGAAGTCCTCCGCCGGCAGCATGTCGGGGAGTACAAGTATCGTGCGCGACCAGCGCCAGCCATCCGGACGCCAAACGATCGTCGTGACCCATGCACCCACGTATGTCGACGCGCGCACGTGACCGGCGACCAGGCGCCCGTCGCCCATGCACGCCACGAGGATCAGGTCGGGCGCCAGGCGCACTTCGGTGACCGCGAAGCGGCCGCGATGCAGTGCGTCCACATGAAACGCCCAGCCTGCCCACGCCACGACCGCCGAAATCATCGTGATCTGCAGAAGCGACTGCAGCGGTAGCGCGATGGTCAGCGCAACTGTGGCTGCCGCGAGCAATCCGATGCCTGCGCCGGCGACGCGGGACGGCGAGAGCACGACATGGACGGAAGGCGGCATGCGCATGCCACCGATTTCACCTGACGGCGTCGCGCCGCGAAATAAGACCGATGGATGAGGCGAAAATAGATTCCTCGCTACGCTCGGAATGACACCGTGGGTTTTCCAGGGAATGACACCGGAGAAAATTCCTTAACGCGTCTTGCCGCCCGCCAACGCCATCCACGTTTCCACGACGGTATCCGGATTGAGCGAAATGCTCTCGATGCCCTGCTCGACCAGCCATTGCGCGAGGTCGGGATGGTCGGACGGACCCTGGCCGCAAATGCCGCAGTAGCGATCGAGCTTGCGGCAGGCGGCGATTGCCAGTGACAGCATCGCCTTGACCGCGCCGTCGCGCTCGTCGAACGTCGCGGCAATCGCGCCGCCGGAATCGCGGTCCACGCCAAGCGTCAACTGCGTCATGTCGTTGGAGCCGATGGAAAAGCCGTCGAAGTGTTCGAGAAACTGCTCGGCGAGGATGGCATTGGACGGCAGCTCGCACATCATGATCACGCGCAGGCCGTTGTCGCCGCGCTTCAAGCCATTGCGCGCGAGCAACGCGATGACCTTTTCGGCCTCGGTCAGCGTGCGCACGAACGGAATCATGATCTCGACGTTGGTGAGGCCCATGTCGTTGCGCACGCGCTTCATGGCCTCGCATTCGAGCACGAAGCATTCGTAGAATTCCGGTGCGATGTACCGCGACGCGCCGCGGAATCCCAGCATCGGATTTTCCTCGTGCGGCTCGTAGCGCTTGCCGCCCAGCAGGTTCATGTATTCGTTGGACTTGAAGTCGGACAATCGGACGATCACTTTCTTGGGGAAGAACGCAGCCGCGATCGTGGCCACGCCTTCGACGATCTTCTGCACGTAGAACTCGGTCGGACTGGCGTAACCGCCGATGCGCAATTCGATTTCGCGCTTCAATTCGCCCGGCTGGCGATCGAACTCCAGCAGGGCCTTGGGGTGGATGCCGACATTGCGCGCGATGATAAATTCGAGGCGCGCCAGGCCAACACCGTCGTTGGGCAAACGCTGGAATTCGAATGCGAGCTCCGGATTGCCGACGTTCATCATGATCTTGGTCGGCGCCGGCGGCATCTTGTCGAGTTGGACGTCGATGATCTCGATCCCCAGCAGTCCCTCGTAGACATGGCCGGTATCGCCCTCCGCGCAGGAGACCGTCACCGCATCGCCTTCCTTGAGCACGCGCGTCGCGTCGCCGCAGCCCACCACTGCGGGAATGCCGAGTTCACGCGCGATGATCGCCGCGTGGCAGGTCCGTCCGCCGCGGTTGGTGACGATGGCCGCCGCGCGCTTCATCACCGGTTCCCAATCGGGGTCGGTCATGTCGGTGACCAGCACGTCGCCCGCCTTGACGCGGTCCATTTCGGCTGAGGACTTGATGAGCCGCACGCTGCCCTGCCCGATTTTCTGGCCGATGGCGCGCCCGCTCGCCAGAACCGCGGCCTTGGCCTTCAACCGGTAGCGGCGAAGGCGCTCGGTCGTATCCTCCTGCGATTTCACGGTCTCCGGCCGCGCCTGCAGGATGTAGAGCCGACCGTCCCGGCCGTCGCGTCCCCATTCGATGTCCATCGCGCGACCGTAGTGCTGCTCGATGATGACCGCGTAGCGGGCGAGTTCGTGCACCTCTTCATCGGTGATCGAAAAGCGGATCCGTTCTGTTTCCGGCACATCGACCGTGACCGTGGACTTGCCCGCCGTCTGCGCATCGGTGAACGTCATCTTGACCGCCTTGCCGCCGACGGTCTTGCGCAGGATTGCGGGCCGCTTCGCGAGGAGATTGGGCTTGTAGACGTAGAACTCGTCCGGGTTCACGGCGCCCTGCACCACCGTTTCCCCCAGACCGTAGGCCGACGTGATGAACACCACCTTGTCGAAACCCGACTCGGTGTCGATGGTGAACATGACGCCGGACGCGCCAAGGTCACTGCGCACCATGCGCTGTACGCCCGCGGAGAGCGCGATGTCCGCGTGGGCAAAGCCCTTGTGCACCCGGTAGGCAATCGCACGGTCGTTGTAAAGTGAGGCAAATACCTCCTTAACTGCATTAAATACGTTGT
>JAYTIR010000345.1:0-4043 GCA_043731765.1 Burkholderiales bacterium | reverse complement strand
CGCAAGTAGTCCGATTCCCGCCGTCGGCTGCGTTCAATCAGCATTTGCGTCAACCAGCCACCGGAATCGCCACGGTGATGACGACGCCCCTGCCATCGCCACGGTTTGCAGCATGGGCGCTTCCGCCATGGAACTGCGCGATGAGCCGCACGATGTAAAGGCCCAGGCCAAGGTGCGGCGCGCCCGCGTCGCCGCCGCCGCGCACCGACACCATCGAGTCGAAGAGATGCCCGGCCTGCATTTCCGGCAACGGCGGCCCTTCGTTGCTGACCGCTAGCAGCGCCTCTTCCCCATGGCGCTCGAGGCCGATTTCGATCGCCCCGTCTTTCCCGAATTCGACGGCGTTGGCGACGAGCTTGTCCAGCATCTGGGCGATCAGGTCCGGCGCGCCGTCGACCACGAATTTTGACGCGGGCCACGCGAACGCGATCCTTGCCGCGGGATTCGCCTGGCGGTAGCCGTCCACGCAACCCGCCACGACCGCGGCGAGATCGAAGCGCTCGCGCTCGACATCAGTCAGGCTCTGCTCGAGCCGCGCGGCCTCGGTCATCCGCGTCAGGATCGTGGTCAGCCGGGCGAGTCCTTCCTGCGCCCGCACCATGTACACGCGCGCATCGTCCGCCAGCGGCGTCTGCTTCAGGTTGTCTAGCGATGAACGCACCACGGCGATCGGCGTGCGCAGCTCGTGCGACAGGCGACTCGCCATTTTTTCCTGGTAGCTCGCATAGTCGGACAGCCGCGCCAGCACGCCGCTGAAACTGCGCGAAAGGTCGCCGATCTCGTCGCCCGCGTTCGAGCTCGCCAGCGGCGCGCGCACCCGGCCCTGTTCGTCGATCGCCTGCTCGGCATCATCGCGCAGGCGCCGGATGCGCGACGACAGCCACGTCGCATACAACGTCAGCGCGAGCGAGCCGATCAACAGCACTGCCAGAACAATGTTGAACAATCGCTCGAACGCGCGGTTGCGTTGCGCGAGCACCGCGTTGCCCGTCTCCTCGACGATCACCGCGCCTTTCACGGAATCGCCAACCCAGATGGGATGCGCCGCGCTGACGATCACCGCCTTCGCGTCGGATGTGGGCCGGCGCTCGGTCGTGAGAATGCCGGCGAGCGCACCTTCGACATCGCGGCCTCCTGGCGCTCCGGTGGTCGCGGCGTCGTCCGTGAAGTCCTCGCTCGGCTGTTCCAGCACCAGTGCGTAGAGACGACCGATCGTGGCCCTTGAAACACGTGCCCCGAACGATTCTGCGGGCAATTGCTCCGGCGGGGCCTTGAGCGTTCCGGCGCGCGCAAGCACGGTGCCGTCGCGGTCGATCACCCAGATTCGAGCTGTGGTGCGCGACAGGCCATCGATGATCTGCGCGACTTCAGGGGAAGCCGACGGCGGCACGCGCTCGGCGCCCTTTCCCGCAATGTCGGTGCGTTCCAGCGCAAACGCGGCAATTCCGTCCGGTCGGGCCGCAAAGAGCCGCGGCCGGTCGTGCAGCGCGGTGGCGACCGCCTGCGCCGTCCCCGCGAGCGTTCGTTCCTGCGCGCTGCGCAACACGCTCTCCAGTTCGCGCACGTAGGAAACACCCAGCCACGGCAAGGCCAGGAACACGGTGAGGACGAGCAGCAGCTGCGCGCGTATCGACAGCGCAATGCGCGGCAACGTCATTCGGCGTTCCAGCGATAACCCATGCCGTAAACGGTGGCGATGTGGTTGAACGCCGGATCGACCGCCTGGAATTTGCGCCGAATGCGCTTCACGTGCGACGTGATCGTGCTGTCATCGACGACGATGTTGGCGTCGCGCATCAGCGCATCGCGATCCTTGACGTGACCGGGAAAGCGCGCGAGCGAGTGCACCATCCAGAACTCGGTCAGCGTGAGGTCGACGCGGCCGCCGTTCCAGTCCGCGGTCAGGCGCGGCACGTCGAGCTTCAGTGGTCCCCGCTCGAGGATGTCCTCGCTGGCCGGCAGCGCGGAGATGAGTTCGCTGCGGCGGAACAGCGCGGCGATGCGCGCGGCCAGGTGCGGCAGGCTCGCGTCCTTGGTGAGGTAATCGTCGGCGCCCAGGCGCAGCCCTGCGACGATGTCGAAATCACTGTCGCGCGCCGACAGGAAGATGATCGGAAGCGTAGCCGACAGCGCGCGCAGTTCACGCGTCAGCGCAAAGCCGCCATCGATATCGTCGCCCAATCCGATGTCCACGAGTGCCAGGTCGGGCAATCGCGTGCGGAACGCGTGAATCGCGTCGGCGCGATTGGAGTAGGTCGCGACCTCGTAGCCATGCCGGCGCAGCGCTTCCGCGTAATTGGCGCGGATAGCGGGTTCATCCTCGACGATGGCGATCCTTTTGATTTGTGCTCCCTCGCGCTGCGCGCCGTCCCTCCGAGAGGGACGCCGCCTTCCTTGGGACGGCCCGGCGGAAGGCGCATCTCTGCGCCGACTATACCGCAGCGTAGTGGCTCGGGACTGGCCCCGTCCAACTGCCACAGGTTTGCCATTTTTCTTCGGCGGATTGCCCCTTTTCGCGCCCGACAGCGCCGCATTGCACGCGCGAAATGTATTCCGAGGGTGGCGCGATGCCGGCGGACACCATCCGGAAGTCGACCCCCCCATCCGCCGGCGCCCCGCCAGGGAAATCGACCATGTCGCAAGCCGATCGAATCGAAGCAAACAATATCCCGCGCCGCGAGTGGCGCCAACTCGGCCGGTTGGCGCTCGAAAGCCTCGGCACCGGCCTTTTCGTGAGCCTGGTGCTTGCCCTCGCGGTGTTCATCATCAGCGTCGAGGCCAAGGCGGCCGGCGCGGGCGAACCCGGCGCAGGCACGTTGCTGCTGCGCGACGAGACGGGCGTTCGTACGGCGGCTCCGCTGCTATCGACCGACGTGCACATGGACGTGAGCGGCATGGTCGCTCGCGTTCAGGTCAAACAGCGCTTCGCGAATCCGACCGCGCAATGGCGCGAGGGCGTGTACGTGTTTCCGCTGCCGGAAAAAGCCGCCGTCGATCACCTGACGATGCACATCGGCGAGCGCGTGATCGAGGGACAGATCAAGGAACGCGATGAAGCGCGCCGTGCCTATGAGGGCGCGAAATCCGAGGGACGCAAGACGACGCTCGTTGAACAGGAGCGGCCGAACATGTTCACCACGAGCGTGGCCAATATCGGGCCGGGCGAGGAAATCGTCGTTGCGCTCGAATACCAGGAAACGCTGCGCTACGACGAAGGCTCTTTCCGCCTGCGTTTCCCGCTGGCCATCACGCCGCGCTACATCCCGGGCCCTTCCGTCGAATCGACCGGCGGCGGCACGGGTTGGTCACCGTCGACGCAGCAGGTGCCGGACGCCGATCGCATCACGCCGCCCTATGTTCCTTCGCGCGAGGGCTACGTGAACCCGGTGTCGATCGCGATCGACCTGAACGCAGGATTTCCGTTGGCGAAACTGGCGAGCACCTACCACGTGATGAACGTCGAGGAACGCCCTGGCAATCGCTATCGCCTGGACCTGGCCGGTGGATTGGTTCCCGCGGCGCGCGACTTCGAGTTGGTCTGGACGCCGGATGTTGGCGCTGCGCCGGGCGCTGCGCTGTTCACGGAAACCAAAGGCGGCAAGACCTACGCGCTGCTGATGGCGCTGCCGCCGACGGCACAAGACGTGCTCACGACCCGCGCGCCGCGCGAGATCACCTACATCATCGACACGTCGGGATCGATGGAAGGCGTGTCCATGACGCAGGCACGCGAGGCCTTGGGCGTGGCGCTCGACCGGCTGCAACCCGGCGATCGCTTCAACGTCATCGAATTCAATTCCTACAGCACGCCGCTGTTCTCGGCACCCATGCCGGTCGATTCGGCAACGCTCGCACGGGCAAGGCAATTCGTCGGGGCGCTGCGCGCGCGCGGCGGAACCGAAATGCTTCCCGCGCTGAAGATCGCGCTGGCGGGCGATCAGGAATCTTCGCTCGTGCGGCAGGTCGTGTTTCTCACCGATGGCGCCGTCGGCAACGAGGACGAGATCCTGCGTCTCGTGCACGACAAGCTGGGCGACCGGCGC
>JAYTIR010000344.1:0-8129 GCA_043731765.1 Burkholderiales bacterium | reverse complement strand
GGTTGCTATATTAGACCAACTCCGCCTCATAACCCGAAGGTCGAAGGTTCAAATCCTTCCCCCGCAACCAAATTCTTGGCACCAAACGAAGGGCTCGCGGCGATGCGGGCCCTTTTCATTTGACGAGCAGCGGACGTCGAGACTGAATCCGGTTTTCGCCGAATTGCGCCCCTCGCGTGCTTGGGCTACAGTCGCCCCTCGCCAGACGACAGAAAGGGGCGGCCCATGAGGCCCCGCGAGCGAGCAGCAACGCGCGCATGAACGACACCGCGCGCAACATTTCCAAATCGCAGTCCACCGCCGGATGGGGTAGCGACGTGATCGCGGAGTTGTTGCGCGCTCTCGAGATCCCCTACATCGCGCTCACGCCAGGTGCGAGCTTTCGCGGCCTGCACGACAGCCTGGTCAACCATCTCGGCAACACGCGGCCGGAATTGCTGCTTTGCGTGCACGAGGAAAGTGCGGTTGCGCTCGCGCACGGCTATGCGCGCGTCACCGGACGGCCCCTCGCGGTGGCGCTGCACGCCAACGTCGGGCTGATGCATGCGACGATGGCGATCTTCAACGCGTGGTGCGATCGAATCCCGATCTTGCTTCTGGGCGGCGTCGGCCCGATCGATGCCGTGAAGCGGCGCCCGTGGGTCGACTGGATCCACACCTCACGCGATCTGGGCGCACTGGTGCGCGGGTATACGAAATGGGACGATCAGCCCGGATCGGTGCCGGCGGCGCTCGAGGCGATCCTGCGCGCCTATCGCATCGCGATGACGCTGCCGCAAGGACCTGTGTACGTGGCCCTCGACGCGGCGCTGCAGGAGGAACAACTGCCGGCGCCGGTGCCGTTGCCTTCACTCGAACGCTTCCGCGCGGCGACGCCGGGCACCGCGCCGGAGGAGGCCGTGTGCGCGATCGCCCGCCTGCTGGAAAGCGCAAGCCGTCCGCTCATCATGATCGGCCGCGTGGGGAGCGATCCCGCGCTGTTCGAGCAGCGCGTCGCGCTGGCCGAGCGCATCGGCGCCGTCGTGCTCACCGACATCAAGACGGGCGCCAGCTTTCCAACGCAACATCCGCTCCATCCGTTCCCGCCCAGCCTTTATGTGACCGGCGGTGGTAGCCAGTTGATCCGCGACGCCGACATCATCCTGAGCCTCGACTGGATCGACTTGGGCGGGACGCTGCGCCAGGCCTGCGAAGGCGAACTGCCACGCGGCAAAATTATCCAGTGCTCGGTCGATCAATATGTCCATAACGGCTACAACATGGACCATCAAGCGCTGCCGCCGACCGATCACTCGATCCTCGCTCCGCCGGACACGCTCGTGGATGCGCTGCTCGCCAGGCTCGGCCCCCGCTCGACGAAGCCGATCAAATCGTGGTTCGTGGCGCCGGTAGAAGCCGCGGCCATGCCGAGCGAGCCGCAGGACGCTGCGAAGAACGCTGCGAGTGATCGCCTTCCGCTTGCCGATCTGGCCCGCGTGACGACGCAAACACTTGCACCGCATTCCCCTTCGTACATCCGCCTTCCGCTCGGCTGGCCGGGCGAGTTCTGCCGCTTCGCGCATCCGCTGGACTACATCGGCTTCGACGGCGGCGGAGGTATCGGCTCGGGCCCAGGCATGGCGGTGGGCGCGGCGCTGGCGCTGCGCGGCAGCGACCGGCTGCCGGTCGCAGTGCTCGGCGACGGCGATTACCTGATGGGCGTGACCGCGCTCTGGACCGGCGTTCACTACCGCGTGCCGGTGTTGATCATCGTCGCCAACAACGAATCGTTCTTCAACGACGAATTGCATCAGGAGCGCATGGCAAGACTGCGTGGCCGTCCGGTGGAAAATCGCTGGATCGGGTTGCGCATGAGCGATCCGGACATGGACCTGGCGGGGCTCGCGCGTGACCAGGGCGCCAAAGGCTACGGTCCGGTGCGAACGGTCGACGCGCTTGCCGCCGCGATTGCGCAGGGGATCGCCGACGTGCGCGCAGGCGCGGTGGCCGTGATCGACGTGCGCGTCTTGCCGGAATATTCGCGCGCCGTTTCCTCGTCGCTGATGCGCAACATTCCAGCGCGGCACTGACCGGACAGCGAATGCCCGAGACTGCCGAAGGCTTGTCCGACCCGCGCCTGCCGCAGCATCGCGGGCTCTACTACGGCGGCGCGTGGCATGCGTCCACGGGCGGACGGGAGATCGCCGTCGCGTGCCCGGCGACGGGCGCGCCGCTCGGCACGTCGATCGACGCCACCATCGACGACGTGGAATGCGCCGTTACTGCGGCGAGGGCGGCGTTTCTTTTCTGGCGCGACACGCCGGCGCAGGAGCGCGCCAAGGCGATCCGCAAGGCGTCCGCGATCCTCCGCCAGCACGCCGAAGAGTTGGCTTGGCTCGACGCGCGCGACGGCGGCAATCCACTGATGGCGATGCTCTATGACGTCGAGATGAGCGCCGACTCGATGGACTACTTCGCCGGCCTGGTCACCGAAATGAAAGGGAGCACAATCCCGATCGGCGCCGGGACGCTGAACTACACGCTGCGCGAGCCGCTCGGTGTGGTCGCGCGCATCGGCGCGTTCAATCACCCGTTGCTGTTTGTCGCAGGCAAGTGCGGTGCGCCGCTCGCGGCCGGCAACACGCTCATCATCAAGCCTGCCGACCAGACACCGCTCACCGCGCTGCGCATCGCGGACCTCTGGGACGGAGTGTTCCCGCCCGGCGTGTTCAACGTCGTGACCGGCGGCCGCGATGCCGGTGTCGCGTTGGTGGCGCATCCGAAGGTGGCGAAGATCGGCTTCATCGGAAGCGTGGCTGCCGGTCGCGCGGTGATGAGCGGCGCGAGCGCGACCCTCAAGGCGTTGACGCTGGAATTGGGAGGCAAGAATGCATTGATCGCGTGCGCGGACGCAGTGCCCGGCGAAGTCGCGGACGGAGTCGTGCGCGGGATGAATTTCCGTTACGTTACCGGGCAGTCGTGCAATTCGACTAGTCGCGTCTATCTGCACGACGCTATCTACGATGCGACGCTGCCGGAGATCGTCAACCGCGTGGCACACATCAAGGTGGGGCTGCCCACCGAGCGCGACACCGAGATGTCGTGTCTGTCGAGCCAGGCTCAGTTCGACAAGACCATGAGCTACATCAAACTGGGTGTGGAGGGCGGCGCACGGCTCGCCTATGGCGGCAAGCGACCTGCCGATCCCAAACTCGCACGCGGCTTTTTCGTCGAGCCGACGGTTTTCGCCGATGTGACCGACGACATGCGCATCGCGCGCGAGGAGATCTTCGGGCCGGTGGTGAGCATCCTGCGCTGGACGGACGAGAATGATCTTCTGGCACGCGTGAACGCGCTCGATGTCGGCCTCACCGCCTCGATCTGGACCCACGACCTCGATCGCGCCCACCGCCTCGCGTCGAAAGTGGAGGCCGGCTACATCTGGATCAACGGTGCGAGCACGCACTACGTGGGCGTACCTTTCGGCGGCTACAAACAATCGGGCCTGGGCCGCGAGGAGTCGATCGACGAGCTTCTCGCCTGCACGCAGATCAAGAACGTGAACGTCACGCTCCGGCGCAACGGACATGCGGGATAATCATCGTGAATAAGCCGGCGCCATCGGCAGCCGACACGATCAACCAGGAGGATCACATCATGCATCGCCTGAATTTGTTGTTCTTGGGCGCGTTGCTCGCCGGCGTCATGGCAAGCGCGGCGGCGGAAGAAATCGCGGTCGGCAACTATGGTACGTCGGCAAACGGCATGCCGTTCGCCGTTGCTCTCGCCAAAGGCTACTTCAAGGAAGAGGGCGCGGACGTCACCGGCATCATCGCTTCCCAGGGTGGCGGGACATCCGTGCGCAACGCGATGGCGGGAGTGGCCTATGGCGAGGCGAATCCCGGCGCGATCGCGGTGGCCATCCAGCAGGGCGCCGATATCAAGATCGTCAGCGACAACGTGCTCACTATCGCCGAATTCGCCTGGATGGTTAAGAAAGATTCGCCGATCAAGACTCTGAAGGACCTCAAGGGCAAGAAAATCGGCTACACCAATCCGCGCTCGACCAGTCAGGCCTTGGCGGTACTCCTGTTGCAGAAGGCCGGCTACAAGGCCGAGGATGCCGAGCTGGTGAAGACCGGCGGATTCGGCCCGATGCTCGCCGCGCTGGATCTCGATCAGATCGACGTCGCGGCCGTGACCGAACCGCTCTGGTCCAAAGTCAAGGACAAGTATCGCGTGCTGGTCACGGGGGCCGAAGCGCTGCCGCCGCTCGACAACGTTGTCGGGATGGCGACCGGTGAGGCGATCAGGACGCGCGGCGATTTCATCCGTGGCGTCATCAGGGCCCGGCGCCGCGCGGTCGAGTTCATGATCGCCCATCCCGACGAAGCCGGCGACATCGTTGCGAAGCCCTTCAACATCACGCCCGAAGTGGCACGCAGCGCCGTCCGCAATCTGACCACGAGCTACACGCAGGGCATTCCCTACTGGGGCAATGGTCAGTTCCACCTCGAAGGCATGAAGCGGATCATCGAAGTGCAGAGGAGCGTCGGTGCCTTGGATGGCGAGGTCGATCTGTCCAAGATGATCGACACGCAGTTTCTGCCCGACGACATCAAGAAGCCGAAGTGATCCAAGGGCAGGTGCCCCGCATGCCTGCAGCGCACGTTGCGCTCCACGGGGTCACCAAACGCTTCCCCGCCAGCGCGGGAGGGCAGGCGGTGCACGCTCTCGGGCCCATCGATCTCGGCATTCGGCAAGGCGAATTCTTCGCGGTCGTGGGACCGTCCGGCTGCGGCAAATCGACTCTGCTCGAGATCATTGCCGGACTGGTTCCCGCGACCGAGGGCCGAATCGAGTTCGAAGGACGGCCGGTCGAGGCGGATGTCCCCGACGGCATCGGTGTCGTGTTCCAGGAAGACGCCTGCTTTCCCTGGTTGAGCGTGCGCGACAATGTCGCGTTCGGGCTGCGCAAGGCCGCGCTCGGAAGGGAAGAAAAGTATCGCCGCGTGAACGAAGCCATCGCTATGATGGGGTTAGGCGAATTCGCGGGCACTTTCCCGGCGCAGCTTTCGGGCGGCATGCGCCAGCGCGTCTGCATCGCCCGCACGCTGGTGACGAAGCCGCGCCTGCTGCTGCTGGACGAACCATTCGGCGCGCTCGATCAGCAGACGCGGTTGCTGATGGGCGACGAAGTGTTGCGGTTGTGGCGGGAGATCGGTGCAACGGTCTTCCTGATTACGCACGCGCTGGACGAAGCCGCAATGCTTGCCGACCGGATAGCGGTCATGTCGGCGCGACCGGGTACGGTGATCGACGTGGTCGAAACCCAATGGCCGCGTGAACGCGACAGCCGGATCGTCGAACGCGAAAACTTCGGCGCGGTGACGAGCCGCCTGTGGAAGACCCTGCGCGAAGAATCGATGAAGACCATGGGGCGGACGGCCATTTCTCCATGAGCCGCGCCACCCTTTACCAGATCGGGGTGGTCGCGGGTTTCGTGTTGCTCCTGGAGGCGCTCTGCCTCGGGGGCGTCATCGACAAGATCACGATGCCGCCGCCGCATCGCATCGCCATTGATTTCGTCAAACTGATGCGCTCCGGGAAGCTCTATCCGGAGATCGGCAAGAGCCTCGCCAACGTCCTGCTTGCTTTCGTCCTGGCGTACGTCGTCGGGATCGCGACCGGTACCGTGTTGCACGGCTTCAAAACCGTCCGCGAGACGCTCGATCCGCTCTTCGCCACCTACTATGCGGTTCCAATTTTCGCCTTCTATCCGCTGTTCATCCTCATTTTCGGCCTGGGCGACGGACCGCAGTTGCTGATCGGGTTCTTGCTCGGCGTCGTGGCGGTCATCGTCACCATTCTCAATGGCCTCGATCGGGTACCGCGCGTGCTCCGGAAAACGGCATTGATCGGCCGTATGGGCCCGTTCGAAACGGCAACGCACGTGACGCTGCCCTTCTGTGCGCCTTACCTGTTGACCGCGGCGAAGCTTGCTCTTGCGTATGCCTTCATTGGTGTGATCGGGTCCGAATTCATCATGGCGCGCAATGGCATGGGATACGAGATCGGGTTCGCTTATACTAATTTTGACAATGCGACGATGTATCCGCTGATCGTCCTGATCCTGCTCTTGTCCATTATCCTGAACGGCATTCTCACGCATTGGGAAAAGCGGCTTCTCGCCAGAAGGGGCCAGCAATGATGGGCGAAGGGAGGAAGTCACTGCGCAACACCATCGTCCTCATCGGCGGCCTTCTTATTTTCTGGCAGCTCATGTATTTCGTCGTTGGTGACGTGGCGATGCGATCGCCGTGGCAGACGATGCGATCCACGGTGGAGCTGGCGCGGACCGACTGGTTCTGGCTCGATGTCGACAGCACGATGCGGGCGTTCGCCGCGGCGCTCGCGATCGCAATCATGCTTGGTCTTCTGATCGGCTTTGCGCTCGGCCTCCATCGATTGTCGGCCGAGGCGATGGAGCCGATGCTGGTCGCGCTATATTCGATTCCCAAGATCACTCTCTATCCGATCATCCTGCTCGTCTTCGGGCTGGGCATGTCGGCCAAGATCGCCTTCGGCGCAATCCACGGCATCATCCCGGTGGCGCTGTTCACGCTGGGCGCGGTGCGCAGCACCCGGCCGATCTTCGTCAAGACGGGGCGCGTGTTGAAGCTCTCCAAACCCGCAATGGTGCGCTCGATTCTGTTTCCCGCGGCGGTGCCCGAGATTTTCACGGGAATTCGCGTCGGCTTTTCATTGACGCTGATCGGGACCGTGCTTGGCGAGATGTTCGCGTCGCAGCACGGTCTGGGGCATCTGTTGATGAACGCGATCGGCCTCTACAACGTCGAAGTGATCATGTCGGTGACGTTCCTGCTCGTCGTATTTGCGGCGAGCGTGAACGGGATCCTGCTGGCGATCGATCGCCGCCTGCATTTTCGCGCGTAGCGTACCGCGTCACGGCGCCATGGAGGCGCCGTCGATGCGATTGCGGACGAACGCTTGCGCGACAAAGCCCGAGATCTTCATCTCGTCGATGAAGTCGTGCAGGTAGCGCGCGCCGGCGTCGCGGCCGCGCGGGGTTCCCATCGCCTGGTTGATCGCCATGAACTGCCCCGGGAGGAGCCGCAATCCAGGCACGCGCTTCGCGTCGGCCTCGAGTTGCGGCTTGACACCGGCCACGGTGTCGAGCTTGCCCGCGACCCACAGGTCCATGACCGCCGCGGCACTGGCTGCGCGGACGATCGTCGCTTGCTTCAATTCGCGCGAAAGAAAGAGGTCATAGGCGCTGCCTTTGATGACGCCGACGCGCTGGCCCGAATGATCGACATCCAGGTTGCTGCGAATCGGTGACGCGTCCGCCACCATGTAGACGCCTTCGATCACCACATAGGGCGCAGTGAAAACGATGTCGGCCGCGCGCACGGGATCGATCGCGAGAAAACAGACGTCCCACGCCGAGGCTTTGAGGCCTTCCACCACAATGCCCGCGGATTCGTAGCGCACGAACTCGATCGCGACGCCCAGCCGCCGAGCCAGCTCGCGCGCAAGGTCGGCCGAGATGCCGCCCGGCTCGCCCGTGTGCGGATCCTTTGCCGCGAGAACCGGGTTACCGAAGTTGATTGCCGCGCGCAGCCGGCCCGTGGGGGCCAGATCGGCAAGGATCGGTTTCAAATCAGCGGTGCGTGCCGAAATTGCCGGGCTACGCGAGCGTCGCCCGGATCGACGCGAATGGGAGATTGGAACTCTTGATGCCGATGGGAATGCAACCGGCAAGCAACAGCACAAGCAGCAGGCAGACGAATTTTTTCAAGGATGTTCCCACGTTGATGTCCGAGAGCGCCTATCGTTCGCCCAAATGCGCGCGTGGTCAAGAACTCCGTGAGTTGCTCGATCGATCTGAACGCCAAACCGCCACAGTCGCGAGAAATCCGTCCGGCACGGCAGCCGCGTGCAGCGCCCAGTCGGCGGGCAAGTACGGCGGCGGTCCGGCCACCAGCGCCAGGCCTTCATCGATCGAAACATGGAGGCGCCGGAACGGCGCGGAGAGGGCATCCCCGGTCGCCTTGCTCATCGCCTCCTTGCAGGTCCACAGGCGCAGGAATTCGCGCCGGCGCTGCTCCGCCGTCATGGGGGCCAGT
>JAYTIR010000343.1:0-14000 GCA_043731765.1 Burkholderiales bacterium | reverse complement strand
ACCGCGTTGCGATATGCGTTCGCAACAGCGTCAACTGGGTCGCGATCGACATCGCCGCGCTGGGCATGGGGCTGGTCGTCGTCCCGCTGTACGTCGACGACAATGCCGACAACGTCGCGTGGTGCGTAGGTAATGCCGATGCGCGGCTGCTCGTCGTCGAGAATTCGCGCATCAATGCGGCGCTCGCGAAGTACGCCGATCCTGCACGGCCGCTGCCACCACTTGTCGTGCTGCGCCCGGACGATGGCGAGTCCTTGGCCACGCCGGCGACCTTCCTGCCGGAGGCCGCCGCGGAACTCACGGTCACCGAACTGGCCGACGACACGCTGGCGACGATCTGCTTCACCTCCGGGACCTCCGGCAGGCCGAAGGGCGTCATGCTGTCGCACGGAAACATCATCGCCAATGTCGGGCAATGCGCGCAGACAGGGATGGCGCGGCCGGAAGATCTGTTCCTGTCGATCCTCCCGCTGTCGCACATGTTCGAGCGCACTGGGGGTTATTACCTGCCGTTGTCGCTCGGCGCCAAGGTGGCCTTTGCCCGCGGCGTGGCGCTGATCGCCGACGACCTCGCGGCGCAGGCGCCGACTGTCATCTTCGCGGTGCCGCGTATCTTCGAACGCTTCCGCGCGCGCATCGATGCATCGCTGGCGGAGTCGCCGGCGAAGAAAAAACTCTTCGACGCATGCGTGGACCGCGGTTTTCGCGTCGCGACCGGCAACGGCAGCATGCTCGATCGCGTGCTCGTGCCGGGATTGCGCAAGCTGGTCGCCAGACCGGTGCTCGCGCGCCTGGGCGGCCGTTTGCGCCTCGCGGTCGTCGGCGGCGCGGCGCTCGACCCTTCGCTCGCGCGCACGTTCATCGGACTCGGGCTTCCCATGTTGCAGGGCTACGGCATGACCGAAGCCTCGCCGGTGATTTCCGTGAACCGCGATGACGACAACGTGCCCGAATCCGTCGGCGCGCCGCTTCCGGGTATCGAGATTCGATTGGGCGAGGGGGGTGAATTGCTGGCGCGCGGCAAGAATGTGATGCTGGGTTACTGGAAAAATCTCGAGGCGACGCACGCAACTTTCACGGACGATGGGTGGCTGCGCACGGGCGACCTGGCCGAGATCAAGGATGGCAAGATTTTCATCCGTGGCCGTGCGAAGGACATTCTCGTGTTGTCCAATGGCGAAAAGCTGCCGCCGCAGGATGCCGAGTTCGCGATCCTGCACGACTCCGTGTTCGAGCAGGTGATGCTGGTGGGCGAGGGTCGCCCGTTCGTCGTGTTGCTTGCGGTCACGCAGGAGACCGACGAAAAGGTGCTGATACGGCGCGCCAACGACCAGCTGAAAGTGTTCCCGCGCTGGACGCGCGTGCGGCGGGTGGTCATGCAGAAGGAGCCGTGGAGCGTGGACAATGGACTGCTCACGCCAACGCTCAAGCTGAAGCGTCCGGTCCTGCTCAAAAAGCTTGCGCCGCAGATCGAGGCGGCCTACGCCGATCCGCCCGCGCAGGACTGATCGGCCTCATCATGCACGGGATGCGCATGGGTTCCAGGTTCACGACACGCAGGGTCTACGCCGCCGGGATTGGTATCGCGATCGCGCTGGCGGTCCTGCGCATGTTCGGGTTGAGCGTGGCGGATCTCGCCTTGCTCGTCCGCGCCAAATTTGTCGAGGCGGCAGCGGATGCCGAGGCGGTCGTCAGCGGCGGGTACACGGAGCGCGTTGCGCGCAGGCTGCGTGAGGAAGCCGCAAGCATTCCGGAGGTGGCGCCCATGGCGAGCGGAAAGGATACTGTCGACGCCAGCCGTGACGTACAGGTAGAACGAAGGCGCATTCTCGAGGAACGCGCCGACCATCTGCAAAAGATCGGCAAAGGGCTGGTGACGGGCGATCTGGAATGGTTGAAGAAGCAGGCCGGGGAAAACGCCCGTCGGGCCGGCGGGATCAACTGACCCGCCATGGCGCCATGATTGCCGCATGAGATAATTCACGGCATGGTTGAACGGGCGCAAACGATGGGCGAGGAAATCGCCAACAGCGTCAGTCATGGTGTTGCACTACTCTCGGCTGTCGTGTCGTTGCCGTTCCTGATCCTCGCGTCGGCTCGGCACGGCACCGCGGTGAACATCGTCGGCGCGAGCGTATTCGCGGTAACGATGGTGCTTCTGTACATTGCGTCGACGCTCTATCACGCGGTGCCTCATCCGCGCGCCAAACGGCTGCTGAAGAAGCTCGACCACGGCGCGATCTACCTGCTCATTGCCGGGACCTATACGCCATTTACCTTGGGGGTACTTGGCGGAGCCTGGGGCTGGACGCTGTTTGGGTTGGTCTGGGCGTTGGCCGTCATCGGCGTCACGCTGAAGGCGTTCGACCGCATCTCGCATCCCCTGTGGTCCACCAGTCTCTATATCGTGATGGGCTGGCTGGTCGTGATCGCAGTCAAGCCGCTGTTGGCGAACATTCCGACGCCCGGGCTCATCCTGCTCGTAGCAGGCGGACTCGCCTACACGCTGGGCGTGGCGTTCTTCACGCTCGACTCGCGCGTGCGCTACGGCCACTTCGTATGGCACCTGTTCGTGATCGCCGGCACCACGTGCCACTTCTTTGCGGTGCTCGGTTACGCCGCTTGAAGCGATCTGGAGTGCGCTCGCAGGCCCGGCGACCCGCGGCCCCAAACATTGATCCAGATCAAACAAATGCGCGGCGTGGACCCGCGCCACCCCCATAGGTCGCGATAGCATTTCCCAAAACCACACCATCTTGTGGTGCCATCGATGCGGCATGCGAGCTTAAAGACGCGTCCCGCGAGGGTAAACGGCATGTCGTTGTCTACATTGGCGTTCGCAGGACCTGCATTGCCCGCGGGCGCCGCGGCCCCGGCATTGCCCGGGCACGTGATCAAGCGCAACGGCGCGCGCGTCACCTTCGAGCTGGCGAAGATCGCCAATGCGATTCAGCGCGCCGGCGCCGCCACGGGCGAGTTCGACGAGACGGAGGCGCATCGCCTCGCGCAACATGTCGGTCGCGTGCTCGCTCACCGTCATGTTCTGGAACCCCCGGGGATCGAGGCGGTTCAGGATGCGGTCGAGCAGACGCTTGCCGGCAACAGCCATTTCGTCACCGCCCGCGCCTATATTGTCCATCGCGATCGCCACGAGCGCATTCGCGACGCGCGGCGGACGATCGTCGATGTCGCGGCGTCGGTCGACGAGTATCTGGAGAAGAAGGACTGGCGCGTCAATGCCAACGCGAACCAGGGGTACTCGCTGGGCGGGCTCATTCTCAATGTCTCGGGCAAGGTCGTCGCCAACTACTGGCTGTCGCACGTCTATGCGCCGGAGATCGGCGAGGCGCATCGCAACGCAGACGTGCACATCCACGACCTGGACATGCTGGCCGGTTATTGCGCCGGCTGGTCGCTGCGCCTGCTTCTGCACGAGGGGCTGAATGGCGTCCCCGGCAAGGTGGAGGCGGGTCCGCCGAAACACATGAGCAGCGCGGTCGGCCAGATCGTCAACTTCCTGGGCACGCTGCAGAACGAGTGGGCGGGCGCGCAGGCCTTTTCGTCGTTCGACACCTACATGGCGCCGTTCATCCGCGTTGACCGGATGACCTACGCGGCGGTGAAGCAATGCATCCAGGAGCTGATCTACAACCTCAACGTGCCGTCGCGCTGGGGCACGCAGACGCCCTTCACGAATCTGACGTTCGACTGGGTATGTCCGGACGATCTGCGGGAACAGATCCCGGTCGTCGCGGGACAGGAGATGCCCTTCACGTATGGCGACCTGCAGTCCGAAATGGACATGATCAATCGTGCGTACATGGAGGTGATGATCGCAGGCGATGCGCGCGGCCGCGTGTTCACATTCCCGATCCCCACCTACAACATCACGCCGGACTTCGATTGGGACCATCCAAATTGCGAAGTGCTGTTCGCGATGACCGCGCGCTACGGCCTGCCGTATTTCCAGAATTTCCTGAATTCGGAACTGAAGCCCAACATGATCCGGTCGATGTGCTGCCGGCTGCAACTCGACCTCACGGAACTGCTCAAACGTGGCAATGGCCTTTTCGGTTCGGCCGAGCAGACTGGCTCGCTCGGCGTGGTCACGATCAACTGCGCGCGGCTCGGCCACCTGTTCGCGGGCGACGAAGACGCGCTGCTGCGCCGGCTCGACACGCTGCTTGGCTACGCGCGCGACAGTCTCGAGGTCAAGCGGAAGGTGATCGGCCGCCTGATCGATCAGGGGCTGTTCCCGTACACGAAGCGCTACCTCGGCACGCTGCGCAACCATTTTTCGACCGTCGGCGTGAACGGCATCAACGAGATGATCCGCAACTTTACGGCGGACGCGGAGGATCTGACGACGCCGGCCGGGCATGCGATGGCCGTGCGCCTTCTTGATCATGTGCGCGCGCGGATCGTCGCCTTCCAGGCGGAAACGGGCCACATGTACAACCTCGAAGCGACTCCCGCGGAAGGAACCACGTACCGGTTCGCGAAAGAGGACCGCAAGCGCTGGCCCGGAATCCTGCAGGCGGGCACGCCGGAGACGCCGTATTACACGAACTCCTCGCAGCTGCCGGTGGGTTTCACGGACGATCCTTTCGAAGCGCTCGAACGCCAGGAGGAACTGCAGGCGAAATACACCGGCGGAACGGTTCTCCATCTGTATATGAACGAACAGGTCAGTTCGCCGGCTGCCTGCAAGGCGCTGGTAAAACGCGCACTCGAGCGCTTTCGGGTGCCCTACATCACCGTGACGCCGACGTTTTCGATCTGTCCGACGCACGGTTACTTGGCCGGCGAGCATGAATTCTGCCCGACGTGCGACCAGGTGAATCTCGCCGCCAAACGCGCACGCCTCGCTGCGGCCTGACGCCGCAGCGTTGTCCTGAAGGAGCATGAAGATGAGCACGACAATCGATCGTTCGCAGGTCCTGGCACCGGTTACGCTGAACGAAGACGAACGCCAGCGCTGCGAGGTGTGGACCCGGGTCATGGGCTATCACCGTCCGGTGGCGTCATTCAACGTCGGCAAGAAAGGCGAGCATCTCGAGCGGCGCTTCTTCCGCGAAGAGCGCATTCGCGCGGACGGGTAGTCGAGGGGTCAGGCGTGGGAATCGCGCGCATGCGGCCGGCGCGCACGCTGCGCATTGGCGGGGTTGTGCCGTTCACCTCGACGGACTTTCCCGGCAAGCTGGCCGCCGTCCTGTTCCTCCAGGGTTGTCCGTGGCGTTGCGGGTATTGCCATAACCCGCACCTTCACGCGGCGCGGGGTCGCCGCGAACACGACTGGGCGCAAACGCTGCGCTGGATCGAGCGCCGGCGCGGGTTGCTCGATGCGGTGGTCTTTTCCGGCGGCGAACCTACGTCCCAGCCGATGCTGGCCGCTGCCGTGCGAACGGTCCGCGAAATGGGCTTTGCGATCGGCCTGCACTCGGGCGGCGCCTACCCGCGCCGACTCGCAGCGCTGCTGCCCGATATCGACTGGATCGGGCTTGATCTCAAGGCCCCGCTTGGCGATTACCCGATAGTCACCAACGTGCTCGGAAGCGGCGCTTCCGCGTATGCCAGTCTGGACATTGTTCTCGCGTCCGGCGTGCGCTACGAAATCCGCACGACCGTGCACCCGGCCCTGACTTCGCGAGCGGCACTCGTGGAAATCGCCGAAGCGCTCAAGGCGCGCGGCGTCACCCAATGGGTGTTGCAGCCATTCCGCGCGAACGGTTGCGCGAGCGAACGCCTGGTGGCGTCCGCACGCGAGGGCGAGGCGATGGATCCTGGGCTGCTCGCCCGACTTGCCCACCGCGTCCCCGGCATCGCCATCCGCTGAAGCCGGCTCGAGGGCGGCTGTTGACAAAACGCCCCGTTAAAACGTAAGATTCAAACGAACGTTTAATTGACGCCTAAGCGAAGCTGGTGTTCCGACGACGAAACGCGAGGACTGCGGCGTTCCGCCGGGTGTTGCGTACAGGCCAACCGGCTGCGATAACGGCCAGGACAAGGAGGCAGGCAAATTGGAAGCGAAAGTGATCGCTATCGGCGCGCACCGCGGCGGCGCCGCCACCAAGGAGCGCATCCTGGACACCGCCGAGGCGCTGTTCATGGAGCATGGCTTCGAGGCGACGAGCCTGCGTTCACTGACGGCGGCGGCGGGGGTCAATCTTGCGGCGGTGAACTATCACTTCGGCACCAAGGAAGAATTGTTCGAGGCCGTGCTGACGCGGCGACTGGATCCGATGAACCAGGAGCGCGTCGAGCTTCTGGATCGGCTCGAGCGCAAGGCCGCACCCGACCCGCTGTCCTGCGACCGCATTCTGATGGCGCTGTTCGTCCCCGCCCTGCGCCTGGCGCGCGATCCGGCGCGCGGCGGCAAGAACTTCCTGCGCCTGCTGGGGCGTGCTTATGCCGATCCGGCCCCGTTCATCCGGCATTTTCTGTCAGAGCAATACGCCGTGACGATCGCGCGCTTCAAGGCGGCGTTCGGTCGCGCGCTGCCGCACCTGCCGCGCAAGGAACTGTCGTGGCGGCTGCACTTCATCATGGGCGCGCTGTCATATACATTGGCGGGCACGGACGCGCACAAGATCATCAGCGAGTTGAGCCCGCGCGAGACGAACAACGATGAAATCCTGCTGCGCAGGCTGGCTCCCTTCCTGCTCGCGGGATTGAACGCGCCGCTGCCCGACCTGAGCGAAGTCACGCGCGAAGTCGACGGCGCGCTCGCGCGCAAGCGCTGACCGAAAACGGCGAGTGCCCGACGTCCGGGCATGTCGCCACGCAATGCAAGGAACATGACCATGCTGACCGTACTCTTCCTCCTTCTGATCCTGGCCGGCGCGCTTGCTCTGGCCTACGTCAATGCCTCCGGCCGTGGGTGGGGACTCGCCGCCGCCGTGGCACTGGCGGTGTCCTGGTTCGCGCATGCGCTGCCGCTCGCGTTGAATCTGCTGTTCACGGCAGTATTCATCGTGCTTGCGATCGCGCTCGCGGTTCCCGCGCTGCGGCGCAAGTTGATCAGCGATGGCGTGCTTTCGGTGTTCCGGAAGCGGATGCCGCCGATGTCGCAGACCGAGCGCGACGCGCTCGAAGCCGGCACGGTGTGGTGGGATGGCGAACTATTCTCCGGCCGCCCGGATTGGCAGCGGTTGCTCGACGCGCCGCGGCCCACACTCACCGTCGAAGAACAACGCTTTCTCGACCATGAAGTCGAGACGTTGTGCGGCATGACCAGCGACTGGGAAACGACCAACGTGTACAAGGACCTGCCGCCGCACGTCTGGGAATACATCAAGGACAAGGGCTTCCTCGGGATGATCATTCCGAAGGAGTACGGTGGCCTGGGCTTCTCGGCCTTTGCGCACTCACAGGTCATTACCCGGCTGTCCACGCATTCGGGAACGGTGGCGATAACCGTAATGGTGCCCAACGCGCTCGGGCCCGGCGAGCTCCTGCAGCGCTACGGTACCGAGGAGCAGAAGCGCCACTTTCTGCCGCGCCTTGCCAAGGGACTCGAGATACCGTGCTTCGCGCTGACCAACCCCAACGCGGGTTCCGACGCCGCGGCGATACCCGATTTCGCACTCGTCTGCTGGGGCGAACACGAGGGCAAGCGCACGCTCGGCCTTCGAGTCAACTGGGACAAGCGCTACATCACCCTGGGTCCGGTGGCAACACTGCTCGGCCTGGCGTTTCGCGCGTACGACCCCGACAAGCTCGTTGGCGACAAGGAAGACCTCGGTATTACGTGCGCGTTGATTCCGACCGGGCATCCGGGTGTGGAAATCGGCCGTCGCCACATGCCGCTCAACGCCGTATATCAGAACGGACCCAATTCCGGGAAGGATGTTTTCATCCCGATGGACTGGGTCATCGGCGGTCAGCCGATGCTGGGTCGCGGCTGGAGCATGTTGATGGAATGCCTCGCAGCCGGTCGCGGCATTTCATTGCCGTCGTCGAACACGGGCATGTCGATCCTCGCCGTGCGCGCGGTCGGCGGCTATGCGCGCGTGCGTACGCAGTTCAAGACCGCGATCGGCAAGTTCGAGGGCATCGAGGAGCCGCTCGCGCGAATGGGCGGCAATCTCTACATGATGGATGCGACGCGCATGATTACCGTGGGCGCGATCGATCAGGGCGAAAGGCCCGCAGTGCTGACGGCGATTGCGAAATACCACATCACCGAACGCGCGCGGCAGATCATCAACGACGGCATGGACGTCATCGGCGGCAAAGGCATCTGCATGGGCCCGTCGAACTTCCTGGGTGGCGCGTACATGCAGCACCCGGTCGCCATCACGGTCGAGGGCGCCAACATCCTGACGCGCAGCCTCATCATCTTCGGCCAGGGCGCGATCCGCTGCCACCCGTACGTGCTGAAGGAAATCAAGGCGACGCGCCATGCCGACGTGCAACGGGCTTCGGTCGCCTTCGACGCGGCGCTGTTCGGCCACCTGCGCTTCGCAATATCGAACTTTGCGCGCACGCTGGTCATGGGGTGGACCGGATCGCATTTCGTCGCGGTTCCCAAGGATGTCGCGCCGGAAACGCGCCGCTACTACCAGCAACTGACCCGCTTCTCGGCGGCGCTCGCCTTCCTGGCGGACGTGTCGATGGGCACGCTGGGTGGCGCGCTGAAGCGCAAGGAAAAACTTTCCGCGCGACTGGGTGACATACTTTCCCTCATGTATCTGTGCTCCGCGACGCTGAAACGCTTCGAGATGGAAGGCCGGCAGGCTGCCGATGCGCCGCTCATGCATTGGGCAATATGGGATGCGATGTTCAAGGCGCAGAACGCATTCGAAGGCGTGCTCTCGAACTTTCCGAACCGCCTCATTGCGTTCGCGCTGCGGCGGATCGTGTTCCCGCTCGGCCGGCCCTATTTTGTGCCGTCCGACCAGATCGGCCACGAGGTCGCGCGGCTGTTGATCGAGCCGTCTGCCGCACGCGACCGGTTGACGGCAGGCATTTACATCGGCGTGCAGGATGACGACCCGGTCGGTTTGATCGAGCGCGCGCTGGCGGCAACCGTGATCGCGGAGCCGGTCGAGGCCAAGTTGCGGATCGCGATCAGGGAAGGCCGGCTCGACGGCGAATTGCCGCCCGGCGCGGGCATCGAGGTGCTGGCAGACCGCGCACTGGCCGCGGGCATCGTCGACGTGGAAGAAGCGCGTGCTCTGCTCTCCCAGCGCGAACTGGTGGCCAAGGTGATCCGCGTCGATGATTTCGACAAGGATCTTGGTGCTTCGATGTTGCAGCCGGCGATAGATACGGTTCGACCCAGACCGCACAATCACCGCGCGGCCGCGTGACGACATGTCGTCAACGTTTGCGAGCGCCCATCCATGAATGAACCGGTCTACATCATCGACGGCGCGCGCACGCCTTTCCTCAAGGCCCGCAACCGGCCGGGACCGTTCGCGGCTTCGGACCTCGCAACCGACGCCGGCCGCGCACTCCTCAAGCGCCAGAAATTCGATCCGTCGCAGTTGGACGAAGTCATCCTCGGATGCGCGGCGCCGTCCGCGGACGAAGTCAATATCGGCCGCGTCGCGGCGTTGCGCATGGGATGCGGGCTGAAGGTGCCCGGCTGGACGGTGATGCGCAACTGCGCGTCGGGCATGCAGTCGATCGACTCCGCGGTCAACAATATCAAGGCAGGGCGTTCCAATCTCGTGCTGGCGGGTGGCGTGGACGCGTTGTCGCGCGCGCCGCTATTGTTCTCCGACGCCATGGTCATGTGGCTGTCGAACTGGTACGCGGCGAAGACGCTTCCGCAGCGTGCCGCGCTGCTTGCGCAATTCCGGCCCGGTTACCTGGCGCCGGTGATCGCGCTCATGAAGGGCCTTACCGACCCGATCTGCGGACTGCTGATGGGGCAGACGGCGGAAAATCTCGCGTATCGCTTCGGCATCTCGCGCCGCGAGATGGACGAATATGCGGCGCGCAGCCACCTGCACGTGCTGGAAGCGCAAAAGGCCGGGCACTTCGACGGCGAACTCGTGCCGCTCTACGACCAGGCGGGCAAGCTGTATTCCGCGGACGACGGCGTGCGCGAGGATTCGACCGCGGACAATCTGGCCAGGCTGCGGCCGTTCTTCGACCAGAAATTCGGCAACGTGACCGCAGGGAACAGCTCGCAGATCACCGACGGCGGCGCATGGGTCGTGGTTGCGTCCGCGCGCGCAGTGGATGAACACCAGCTCACGCCGATCGGACGCATTGTCGACTCGCAATGGGCGGGGCTCGATCCGGCGCAGATGGGTTTGGGGCCGGTGCATGCCGCCACGCCGATCCTGCAACGCCACAACCTGGCGCTGAACGATCTCGACGCCTGGGAGATCAACGAGGCGTTCGCGGCGCAGGTCATCGCGTGCGAGCGGGCATGGGCCAGCGACGAGTATTGCCGCACCGAACTTGGGCTTCCGGGCGCGCTGGGCCAAATTGACGAGAGCAAACTCAATGTCGACGGTGGCGCGATCGCGTTGGGGCATCCCGTGGGCGCCTCGGGCACGCGCATCGTTCTCCATGTCCTGAATGTGTTGCGCCGCACCGGCGGCAAGCGCGGCATGGCGGCGATCTGCATCGGCGGCGGGCTGGGCGGCGCGATGCTGGTGGAACGGGTAGGCGGTTAGAATGCAGCCTGAGCAAGTGTATTCCGGAGAACCCGATGCGTCTGGGCATGTTGGTCGATGCGGCGTGCGACCTGCCGCGTGCATTCATCGCGCAGAATCCGATCCGCGTGCTGCCGATCCCGATTCGCGTCGGCGACCGCGAGCTGGTCGACGTGCGGGACGAGGAGGACACGAAGGCATTTTCCCAGCGCATCCTGGCCGCGCGCATCACCGACGCCCAGATCCAGCCCTACACCGAGGACCAGCTCGAGGCGCTCTTTCTCGAGCGGCTCGTGCTCGACTTCGACTACGTGATCTGCCTCACCATTGCCGCGCAACGCAGCCCGATTTTCGAGCGGGCGCAGAAATTCTCGTTCCAGATCCTCACCAAGTACAAGCCCTTGCGGCAGTCCGCGGGCATGCCCGGACCGTTTGCCATGCGCGTATTCGACAGCCGCAACATGTTCGCCGCGCAGGGCGTGCAGGTCATGGAACTCGCGCGGCTGATCCGTGCCGACACGCCGGTGACGCGCATCTTCCGGCGCATGGAGGAAATCATTCCGGAGACCTATGGCTACATCGTGCCTTCGGACCTTCATTACCTGCATGCGCGGGAACGCCAGCATGGCGACAGGAGCATGGGGATCATCGGATACCGGCTGGGCAACGCGCTCGACGTGAAGCCGATCGCGTGCTGCTTTCGCGGCGAAACCAGATCGGTTGCCAGGGTGCGCCATTTCGCTGCCGCGGCGGAACGCGTGTTTGCCAACGTGACGCGCGAAATCGAGCGGGGGCTGCTGGTGCCGTTCGTGAACCTGAGTTATGGCGGCGACTGGACGGCGCTCGCGCAGTTGCCCGGTTTCGTCGCGCTGACCCGGGCCGCGTCCGTCCGTGGCGTCGAGGTGCATTGGAGCCATCTTTCCATGACGGCCGGCGTCAACGTCGGCCCCGGCGCGCTGACCGTGGGCATCGTCGCGCAGCCGCACCAATTCATCTGATTCCGCGGGAAAACTGATGCAGCACTGGAACATCACCCGCGATGCGGACGGCCTCGCGTGGCTCACGTTCGACCAGGCCGGCGCAACAGTCAACACGCTGTCCGCGGCGGTGCTTGCTGAGTTGAACGACGCGCTCGACATCCTCGACCGCGACCGGCCCAAGGGGCTCGTCATCCGGTCCGGCAAGGCCAACGGTTTCATCGCAGGCGCGGATGTCGAGGAATTCGGCGAGGTGAACAATGACGCGGGCGCGCTGGCCATCGTCAAGCGGGGTTGGGACACTTTCGAACGCCTGGCGCATGTCGACTACCCGACGCTCGCGCTGGTGCGCGGCTATTGTCTGGGGGGCGGACTCGAACTGGCACTCGCCTGCCGCTACCGCGTTGTCGTCGACGAGCCCGGAACACGCCTCGGGCTGCCCGAAGTGATGCTCGGCATCGTCCCGGGTTGGGGCGGCATCAAGCGCCTGCCAAGGCTTGCCGGCGCGCCGGCCGCGCTTGACCTGCTGCTGACCGGCAGGACGATCGACGCGCGCCGCGCAAGGAAACTCGGTATCGCCGACGAATGCGTTCCCGTCCGGATCATGGACCACACGGCGCGTGGCGTGTTGCGCTCGCTGCCGCCGCCGCGCACTCTCAAATTCCCGCTGTCGTTGACGCTGAATCCGCTTGCGCGCCGGTTCATCGCCGGTTCGGCCGGAAAAAAAATCGCGCAACGCGCGCGCCGCGAACATTACCCCGCGCTCTACGCAGTGCTCGACCTGTGGGTGAAATACGACGGCGACCCACTGGCGGTGCCCGCGTCGGATCCTGCGTCGATACCGTCACTGTTCCGGTCGCCGACGACAGCCAATCTGCTGCGCGTGTTCCGGTTGCAGGAGCGGCTGAAGGGACTGGGCAAGGACGGCGACTTCCATGCGGCGCATGTGCACGTGGTGGGCGCGGGCACGATGGGTGGCGACATCGCCGCGTGGTGCGCGTTGCGCGGCCTTTCCGTGACGCTGCAGGACCAGAACGCGGAACGCCTGACGCCGGCCATGCAGCGGGCCGGGAAACTTTTTGCCGAACGATTGCGCGATCCGCGTCGCGTGCGCGATGCGACCGACCGCCTCATTCCCGACGTGGCAGGGGACGGTGTTGCGCGAGCCGACGTGATCATCGAGGCCATTTTCGAGAATGTCGACGCCAAGCGCGCGCTGTTCGCGGCGCTGGAGAAGAAGGCGAGGCCCGAAGCGATCCTCGCATCGAACACGTCGAGCATCCCGCTGGAGGATATCGCGCAGGCAATGGCGGACCCGTCGCGCCTGGTCGGCCTGCATTTTTTCAATCCTGTGGCGAAAATGATGCTGGTGGAAATCGTCATCGGCCAGCAGACGCGCGAATCGCTGGTCCCGCCGGCCGCCGCGTTCGTGCGCCAGATCGACAAGCTTCCGCTGCCGGTGAAAAGCGCGCCGGGATTCCTCGTCAATCGCGTTCTCGCGCCGTACCTGATGGCCGCGATGCGCTGCGTGGACGAAGGCATTTCTCCGGAAGCGGTCGACGAAGCCGCGCTCGCATTCGGCATGCCGATGGGGCCGATCGAGCTTGCGGACACGGTGGGGCTCGACATTTGCATGGCCGTCGGCAAGATGCTCGGCGACGACGCGGCGCCGCCTTCAAAATTGATGGACGCAATCGGTGCGGGCAACCTCGGCCGCAAGACCGGGCGGGGCTTTTATGCGTGGGTGAACGGCAAGGCACAGAAAGGCGCGGCAGGCGCTGTGCCCGAAGGTCTCGCCGGCCGCCTGATCGGACCGTTGGTGGTCGAGGCGAAGGCGGCGCTGGCACAACACATTGTCGCGGATGCCGACCTGGTCGACGCAGGCGCCATTTTCGGAACGGGTTTCGCGCCGTTTCGCGGCGGGCCGCTGCATTACGCGGCCACGAGGGCCTGACCGCCGGAGGCACCGCGGAACCGGCTTCTGGTGTACGATTTTCCGGTTGGATGCGGCCGCCCCACGCATGGGCCCGCGCCATTCGCGGGAGATCCCAAATCGGGCTTGCGTCGCGCCGCTGAAAAGTCGAGGCGGCAGGGAGGGTCGTCATGGAAAAAATCTGGCTCAAGCACTATCCGAAGGGCGTTCCCGCGGAGATCGACATCAACGAGTACGCGTCGATCCGTGAAGTGTTCGAGGAAAGCGTCGCCAAGTACGGGACGCGGCCCGCGTTTTCCTGCATGGGGAAAACGCTCACTTTTTCCGAACTGGACACCCGGTCGGCCGCGTTCGGCGCCTGGCTGCAGGGTATCAGCTGCAAGAAGGGCGCGCGCGTCGCGCTGATGATGCCCAATATTCTGCAATACCCGGTGTGCCTGTTCGGCACGTTGCGCGCCGGTTGCACGGTGGTCA
>JAYTIR010000342.1:0-1677 GCA_043731765.1 Burkholderiales bacterium | reverse complement strand
ATCGCATGATCCCGCGTGGGTCCCTGACCGAGATACACGGTGGCGTAGGAACCGAGCGCGCCATGATGCACGACATACGGATCGGTGATCGGCAGGATCACGCGCGTGGTCCCCTTGCCATACCACTCGTCCAGACGGTCCTGCAGGAAGATGATGTTGGGACGCCCGAAGGCATCGGTCTTGGCGTTCATTCCGTGGTCGGCGGTCAGGACCACGGTCGCGCCGAGCGCGTCGAGTTGCCCGAGATACCGGTCGAGCATGGCCGTGAAGTCGTTGGCGGCATTCGTGCCGGGTGCCGCCTTGTGCTGCACGTAGTCGGTTGTGGACAGGTACATGACGTCGGGCCGCTCGCGTTTCAAAAGCGCCACGCCGGCCGCAAATACGAATTCGGAGAGCGCGGCGCTGTAGACCGACGGCACCGGCATGCCGGTCAATGCGAGAGCGTCCGCGATGCCGTTGACTTCGAGCGTCACCTCACCCGCCTTTTCCGAGGAAAAGCAGATGCCCTTCAACTTGTGCCCGAGGAGCGAGCGCAGCTTGTCCTTCGCCGTGACCACGGCCACCTTGGCGCCTGCATCCGCAAGTGCGGCGAGCAACGTGCCGGCGCGCAGATACTTCGCGTCGTTCATCATGACCTCGGCTTGCGCGTCGGGGTCCCAGAAATAGTTGCCGCAGATGCCATGCACCGACGGCGGCGCGCCGGTCACGATCGACAGGTTGTTCGGGTTGGTGAACGACGGCACGACGCTGTCGGCGGTGAGACAGGTGCCGCGTTCAGCGAGCGAAGCCAGGAACGGCGCGCGGCCCGCCGAAATGGCCTGCGTGATGTAGTCCGGTTCGCAGCCGTCCACGCAGATGACCACCAATGGACGATCGGGCCAACGATAAGTGCGGCCGTTCACCGTGACCGTGCGCCCCGCAGTGCTCGTCATCGTCGTCTCCGTGCCGCGACGCGCGAAGGCTTGGGCACCTGCGCGTGCGCGTCGTGGGCACGGTGCATCCGTTCACGGCTGCCCATGACGTGGTCGTACAGCGCGCGGCCGGCGGCAACCGCATGCCCGCCGGCGATCTTTTCCACGATGTCGTGATGCTCCTGCGTCGAGATGGGCAGGGCGCCTGCCTGGGCCAGGCTCGCCCGGCGATAGAGGTGCAATTCATTGACCAGGCGGCGGTAGGTCGCGAGCAGTTTGGCGTTGCCGGCAAGTTCGACCAGGCGGTCGTGGAATTGCAGGTTCGCACGGTGGTATGCGTCGAGTTCGTCCCGCGCGGCCGCCTTGTCCATGCGCTCCAGCAGGGCGCGCAGGTCACGCACATCGGCGGCGGCGGCTCGTTGCGCGACCCGCCGGCCCGCGAATTCATCGAGCGCGGCCCGCAGTTCGTAGATCTCGTCGGCTTCCTCCAGGCTGACCTGGCGAACGAAGACGCCGCGATTCTTCTCGAGCCGGACCAGGCCCGATTCCTCGAGCGAACGGAACGCCTCGCGGACCGGACCGCGCGACACGCCCAGCATGTCGGCAATGGCGGCTTCGTTGAGCTTGGCGCCGGCATGGAGATCGCCGGCCAGGATCATTCGCTCGAGTTCCCGCTGCACCAGCATGGACAGCGAGTTGGTCTGGAGAAGCGCGATGGCGCCCTCGGGAACACCGCCGTGGCGGGGAGGGCGCGGCACGGGCGGCA
>JAYTIR010000341.1:0-1803 GCA_043731765.1 Burkholderiales bacterium | reverse complement strand
TTCACCGAACAAAAGGACTTCGTGTGGGGTCTGATCGCGTCGATGTATCTGGGAAACATTGTCGGACTCATTGTCGTGCTGACTTGCGTGCCGCTGTTCGCCTCGATCCTGCGCATTCCGTTTTCGATCATCGCGCCGGTGATCCTGGTCATCTGCGCGATCGGCGCATACACGGTACATTCGTCGATGTTCGACGTCTGGATGATGCTGCTGTTCGGCGTCGTCGGCTACGTGTTCAAGAAACTCGGCTACCCGCTGGCACCGCTGGTGCTTGCGCTGGTGCTCGGCGACAGGGCGGAGGACTCGTTCCGGCAATCGATGCTGATCTCGCAGGGCGAACTGGGCATCTTCATGTCCAATGGACTGGTCGGCGGCCTGACGACATTGGCGCTGGCGCTGCTGATCTGGCCGTTGGTTGCGGCGCTGTGGGACATGATGCGCGGCCGGTAAATGTGAGGCGCTGCGCTGGAGCAAGCAATCCCAATTCGTTGTCGTCCCCGCGTGGGCGGGGACCCAGCGTCGTTTCGCCGGAAGTCGCTGGGTTCCCGCCCCCGACTAAGACATTCGGGGGCAGGCTCTGCGCGGGAACGACAGCGGGTTTGTCAAATCTTCCCGCGCTGCTTCAGGCGGCTAAGCGTTTCCGGCGACAGATTCAGGTACGACGCCAGTTCCTTTTTCGGAATCCGGTCCAGCAGTTCCCCATGCTTGCGCACGAAGCGTTGCACGCGTCCCGTCGCGTTGAGCAGGTGCAGCGTGATCGTGTGCGCCATTACTTCGCTCATCAGCCGCATCACCTGCAGCTCGAACTCGTTCTTGATCTTCGGATGGCGCTCCATGAACTCGACCCAATGCCCCATCGAGAGTTTGGCCACGCGCACCGGCCGCACCGCCACGATCGAAAATGGAATCGACGTCTTGAGCCGCCACGCTGCGTAGCTGGTCTCGATTTCGGTCTCGGCGGCGAAGCGCAGGATCATCTCCTTGCCCGCGGGATTCGCCACGACGCGTTTCAAGATGCCATCGAGGATGAAGTACTGCTGCATCGACAGATCGCCCTGGCTTTCCAGCGTCGCGCCCTTCGCGTACTCCTCGACGGCCAGCATCGGGTCCAGCTCTTTCCATTCGAAGTCCAACAGATGTCGTAGCACAAGATTTTGTCGCAGTCTCGCGCGCACGTCATTGGCGTCGGGGAGGTTGGCAATGGGCTTCAAGTTGGGGCTGCGCCTGCGTAAGAACTCCGCACAAAGTATAGCGGAGTTAAACGGCACCGCGGAGCGCGCGGCACTCGAAAACTTGACCGGGATCAAGGCATTGGCACGGCGCGGCGATTAGACTTTCTCCCCTGCGACGGACCGAAAAGATCGTCGCCGAGATGTTCGAGCAGTACCGCACCAAACACACTCCTGGGTGGCCTGATCCGCCGTGAATCGAAAAAGTCCGCCCTCTTTGCCTTTCACACAGAATCCATTGGGAAAACGCCCGCTCAATTGAGGGCGAGAACGCGAGGCATCTCATCATGAAAACCGATGCACATTCGATAGAAGTCGTCGCCGGGGAGGTGGTTGACGGCTTTCACCTGATCATCAATGCCCTCAAACTCAACGACATCGACACGCTCTTCGGTCTGCCCGGTATCCCGATCACCGACTTTGCCCGCAAGGCGCAGGGCGCAGGGATGCGCGTGATTTCGTTCCGCCATGAGCAGAGTGCCGGCAACTCCGCCGCCATCGCGGGCTTCCTGACGAAAAAGCCCGGCATCTGCCTGACAGTGTCCGCCCCCGGCTTCCTCAACGGGCTGACTGC
>JAYTIR010000340.1:0-6398 GCA_043731765.1 Burkholderiales bacterium | reverse complement strand
GTGAGATTGAGACCCAACGTCACGCCCTCGAGCGTGGCGCGATTCACGTTCTGGGGAAGGCAGTTGAAATTGGCGTCGCACCCGAACACGATGAGTTCGCGCACCTGATTGTGATAGCCGATGGCGCGAACTTCCCAGCGTGCATCGCCCTGCGCCGCGTTCCCGTACGCGCCGACTTCGACGTTCTTCGAGGTTTCCGGCACCAGGCCCGGATTCGAAAAGCCCGGATAGTAGAGATCATTGAACGAGGGCGCCTTGAAGCCGGTGCTGGCGCCCGCGGTAACGCGCCACGCGGGTGACAGCTTGTAGCCGAGCGCAATGCCGCCAGTCGTCTTGCCGCCATACTGATTCGAGTCGTCGCGGCGCAGATTGGCCTGCAGCGCGAATGCCTCATGGCGGAGCTGGTAGACGCCAGTCGCCGAATTGGTGTTTCGTTGCGTGACTGCAAAATCCGTGTCAGTTGTAAGGTGTTCTTCGCGCCGCTCGAGAATCACCCCCAGCGCGCCTAATGGCAGCGTGATATCGTTTTGCCAGAAATATTGGCGTTGCGAGGTCTTGAACTGAGAGTTGCCGAAACCGGTCTGCGAAACGGAATCGTCGCTGCCCTGGCCCGCGGTGAGTTGCGACGTCCAGACATCGTTGATCCGGTTGCGGCTGGTCGCGCTCCACGTCTGCACCGTCGTGATCGTGCGATCGTCGAAATAAGGGAAGCCGCCATCGAATTGGCTGTTCAGACGGTTGCCGAAATACTGCAGCGCCAATTCCTGCCCCGCGTCCCAGGTCCACGTGGCGTTGGCGGAGATATTCTTCGTCGAAAGGCCGTCGCGATCGGGGTTGTAGCTGTAATTGGAGGGATTGACGATCGCGTTGAAGCCGTCGCTGGTGCGGCCACCAACCTGCAGCGCATAGCGCACGGGTCCTGCGGTACCGGCAAAACCCGCGGATACCGCGCCGGTGTTGTATGTTCCATAGCCCGCGGAAATGTTCGGAGTGAATGAAGTACCCTGCGCGGGTCCCTGCGCTCGCTTGGTGAACACCTGCACGACGCCGCCGATGGCGTCTGCGCCGTACAGACTCGACGCCGGTCCGCGCAGGATCTCGATGCGGTCGATCTGGTCGAGAGGTATCGCCTCGAGCGAGGTCGAGCCGGCGGACGACGATCCGGCTCGCAGGCCGTCGATCAGCACCAGCGTCTGCCCGCGGTTGGCGCCACGAATGATCGCGCCGGACACCGATCCGGGGCCGCCGTTCTGCACGATCTCCACGCCGGGCTGCCGCTGCAGCAATTCGGCGAGGCTCGCAACGCCGCTGCGCAGGATTTCGTCCGCGCCGATCACGGTGACGTCGGCGAGCACATCGGCAATCGGTTGCGACGCGCGGGCTGCCGTGACGACAACCGGATCGAGGGTTGTTGCTTTAGGTTGCAACGTACTTTGCGCGGTGGCCGCACCGGAAAGCATCAATGCGAATGCCGGCAGGAGAGCGCTTCGCTGCGCGCAATTCGAAAATGGGAAGGACATCGGGAAACTCCGCGTGGTGCCGTGCATCCCCGCACGACGAAAGGCAGCAAGGAACAACGCGGAGGGCATCGCACGTGCGGTGGCGAGAGTCGGACTGCGAACGCGGGAGGCGTGCGCAGGCGGTGATCGCGCCAGCGACGGCGGCAACGCCTCCCGCGTTGCGGTCGCCGTCCCCAGATCCATGATCGCCATGAACCTTAAGGGCCGGACGCAGGCCGGTCTCCGGGCTCGCCGGTCTTGTCCGCCCGCCTTCCCGTCCTTTATGGGGACAGTGGCGATTTGGGCGGACCACACCGGCTTACCGTTGCGGGGGCAGCCGCGGCTTTCGCGCGTGGAATTCAAACACTCGCGCGGCACCGCATTCCCGTTTCACCCGCCGTGGAATAGGACCCGCGGCGGACACCTGCTGAGGCAAATTGTAGCCCGTCCCGACACCTCCCGGGGCACCAGCGAGCGAAAAGGTCCCGCCTGCTATAATTCGCGCCCTTTCACCGGTTCGGTCCCCACGGATTAACCTCCCGCCCCGGGGCCGCGCAGTGGCAAATAAGGCAGTGGCGAAAAAGCTTTTCATCCGCACGTTCGGCTGCCAGATGAACGAGTACGACTCGGACAAGATGGCGGACGTGCTGCACGCCTCCGATGGGTTGACGCGCACTGACCGTCCCGAGGATGCGGACGTGATCCTGTTCAACACGTGCTCCGTGCGCGAGAAGGCACAGGAGCGCGTATTCCACGACCTGGGCCGCGTGCGAGAATTGAAGCTCGCCAATCCCGATCTCGTCATCGGCGTGGGCGGCTGTGTCGCGTCGCAGGAAGGCGCCACCATCGTCAAACGCGCGCCGTATGTCGACATCGTGTTCGGCCCGCAAACGCTGCACCGCCTCCCTCAGCTTATCGCCGCGCGCCGCGCCACCGGCCGCTCGCAGGTGGACGTGAGCTTTCCGGAAATCGAAAAATTCGACCACCTGCCGCCGCCCCGCGTGGAGGGCGCGTCGGCGTTCGTGTCGATCATGGAAGGCTGCAGCAAGTACTGCTCCTTTTGCGTCGTGCCCTACACGCGCGGCGAGGAAGTGTCGCGCCCTTTCGATGACGTGCTGACCGAGGTCGCCGATCTCGCGGACCAGGGCGTCATGGAAATCACGCTGCTCGGCCAGAACGTCAACGCGTTTCGCGGCGCGATGAGCCGGGGTTCGCAAATGAGAGGCGAGGTCGCGGACCTGGCGACGCTGCTGGAATACGTTGCGGAAGTTCCCGGCCTCGAACGCATCCGCTATACGACCTCGCATCCGAAGGAAATGACAGCGCAGCTCATCAATGCGCATGGGACAATTCCCAAGCTCGCCGCTCACCTCCATCTGCCGGTGCAGTCGGGCTCCGACCGCGTACTGGCCGCGATGAAGCGCGGCTACACCGTCCTCGAGTACAAGTCGACCGTGCGCCGCCTGCGGGCCGTGCGGCCAGATCTTTCACTCACCTCCGATTTCATTGTCGGCTTTCCCGGCGAATCGGACGCCGACTTTGCGCAGACGATGAAGCTGGTGGAGGACGTCAACTTCGACGGCGGGTTCAGTTTTCTGTACAGCGTGCGCCCGGGCACGCCGGCCGCCGAACTGCCGGACCCGATTCCGCACGAAGCGAAGCAATCGCGGCTCGCGGCCTTGCAGGCATTGCTCGAAAAGCAGTACCAGGCGCACAGCGCGGCCATGGTCGGCACGCGCCAACGAGTGCTGGTCACAGGTCCCGCCACCCGGAACGCCCGCGAACTCGCGGCGCGCACCGACAACAACCGGGTCGTCAATTTCGCCGGCGAAGCGACACTGGCCGGCACCTACGTCGACGTGACGATCACGTCGGCGCAACCGCATTCGCTGCGTGGCGAACTTCCCTCTTAGCCGTTCAACGAAACTCTTTTCGGAGGCGCGCGTCACCGCCCCGAGCCTGACATGGAGGCAGTCCCAATGTCGTTCCATCGCAAATGCATTCTTGCCGCAGCGGTTGCCGCCACTTTTTCGCTGCTCATGTCGGGATGCGCGACCACGCCCGTCGCGAGCGCTTCGGGCTCATCCTCGGATACCGAAAAAATGGCCGCGGTTGCTGCGGCAGCGGCCACGGCGGCCGTGAATGCGCCGAAATCCGGAGCTGCCGGCACGACGGGCGCGTCCTCGCCGGCAACGGCGGCGGCTGCCGCGGCGGCGGCCGCAGTTGCGCAAGGACAACCGCGCGCCTTTGCCGACGTGATCAAGGACGCCAAGGAATCCGCGGGTCTTTTCCCCGTCTGGCAGAAGGACGAAAAGGTCTGGCTCGAAATCGCGCCCGACCAGTTCGACAAGCCCTACCTGTTCACAGCCAACCTGAGCCGCGGCATCGGCGAGCAGGGTGTCTACGGCGGCATGATGCTGTTGGACCAGATTGTCGTGTTCAAGCGCATCGGCAACAACGTGCAACTGATCGCCAAGAACTACGAATTCACGGGCGGCAACAATGCTCCGATTGCGCAGGGCGTTCGCGAAGGTTTCAGCGACAGCCTGATGGGCGCGACGACCGTCGTGAGCCAGGCCCACCCGGACCGCAAGACCGTGCTGGTGGATGCCAACGCGCTGCTCCTGACCGACATCCCGGTCGGCGAACGGTTCACGACCGGCATCCACATGCGCAATTACACGTTCGACGCGAAGAATTCGAGCTTCGAGACCGTGCGCAACACGCCCGATCAATCGTCGTTCGTCGTTTCCGCGCATTACGCCAACCCCAAGGCCACGCTGCCGCCGGTACCCACGCCAACTCCACCGCCCCCGAATCCGTTCCCGCCCTTCAAGACGTTGCCCGATGGACGCAGCCTGTTCCTGGGTTACACCTATAACTTCGCGAAGCTCGGCGAGCCGATGGCGCCGCGCCGCGCCGATCCGCGGGTCGGACACTTCCTAAGCCAGATCTGGGATTTTTCGGCGGACGCGAAATTCACGGCCAAGACGCACTATGTGAACCGTTGGCGCCTGGAGAAAAAAGACCCGGCCGCCGCCTTGTCGGAACCCAAGGAGCCGATCGTGTACTGGATCGACCGCACCGTTCCGGAAAAATATCGCGGTGTCGTGCGCGACGGCATCCTCGAGTGGAACAAGGCGTACGAAAAAATCGGCTTCAAGGACGCCATCGTCGTCAAGCAGCAGGAGGCCGACGCAACCTTCGACACCTACGACGCGCGGCACTCCACGGTGCGCTGGTTCGTTTCCGCCGACGCCGGTTTTGCCATCGGACCATCGTCCGCGGATCCGCGCACGGGAGAAATTCTCGGCGCGCAAATCGGGATCCCGGAGTCCTGGTCGCGCGGCGATCGCACGTTCATCACCGAGCAGGCGCCGTCGGCCTGGCCGGAGTTCGACGCCTACAAGGCTGCGCTGGGCTTTGATGGCCGAAGCTGCACCTTCGCCACCGATGCGCTTCTCGAAACGCAATTCGGTCTCGATCTACTTGCCGCGCGCGGCGAAATCGAACCCGGAAGTCCGGAGGCGGACGCGTTCGTGGCCGCCTCGCTCAAGGCGGTCGTCATGCACGAAGTCGGCCACACGCTCGGGCTGCGCCACAACTTCCGTGGCTCCACCGTGTACCCGCTCGCCAAGATCTCGGATCCCAAGTTCAGCCGGGAAGTCGGGATCACCGGTTCGATCATGGACTACAACCCGCTCAATATCGCCGTGAAGGGAGAAGTCCAGGGCGCTTATGTCGAGCCGTCGATCGGTCCGTACGACTACTGGGCGATCGAATATGCCTACCGGCCGCTGCCGAAGGAAACTGAGAACGAGGAGCTGGCCAAGATCGCCGCCAGGGGCGCGACCGATCCCCTGCTCGCGTTCTCGTCGGACGAGGAGGTCATCGCCGGCCTCGATCCGGATGCGAGCCAGTTCGACCTGGGTTCGGACCCGCTCCTCTACCTGCAAAAGCGCCTGCTCATTTCGCAGGAACTCTGGCAGCGGCTGGAAACGCGCAAGCTGAAACCGGGCGAGTCCTATGACGTCCTGCGCCGCAGTTTCGAGGCCGGGTTCAGGCAAGTCGGGCGCGCAACCACGCTCACCGCCAAGTATGTCGGCGGCGTCTATTACGTGCGCGACTACGCGGGCACCTCGCACCTGCCTCTCACCCCGGTGTCACCTGCCAAGCAGCGCGCCGCGCTGAAGTTGCTCGCCACGGGCGTGTTTTCCGCCGACAGCTTCAAGTTCAAGCCGGAGTTCATGCGCAGCATGGGCATCGACTACCTCAACATCGGCCTCAGGGCAGACTTCGCCAGCTTCAATCCTGACTTCAGCTTGCGCACGCGCGTGCTCGCGTTGCAGACGGGCACGCTCAGTCAACTCATGAGTGACACGGTCATGAGCCGCCTGCTCGACTCCGAGATCAAGGTGGCCCAAGCCGACCAGGCACTTGGTCTCTCCGAACTCTTCATGACGCTGCAGGATTCGATCTGGAGCGAATTGAAGACCGGCGCATCGATACCGGGACCACGCCGCGACCTGCAGCGAGAACACCTGCGCCGAATCGCCACGGCCATCACGCGACCGTCGTCGTCGACCCCTGCGGATGCGCGCGCGCTGATGCGTGACGAGGCCCGTGATCTTTCCGCGAAGGTCAAGGTCGCGCTCGCCACCGGCAAGCGTGACCGCGAGACTCGCGCGCATCTCTCCGAAGCGGCAAACACGCTCGACGAAGCGCTGAAGGCGCCGCTGATGCGGCAGGGCGTCTGACCGGCAGGCATCGAGGGTCCCATGGCGCGCGCCACCCAACGCGGCGGAGGGCATCTCACGGTGTCGCTCGCGCCGCCGGACAATCGCGCGCTCGCCAATCTGTGCGGACCGCTTGACGCGAATCTGCGCCAGATCGAGGCCG
>JAYTIR010000339.1:0-5519 GCA_043731765.1 Burkholderiales bacterium | reverse complement strand
TGGCGCGACACCCGCGTGACGGCATCGCTCGACCTGCAGAATCCAAAGGACGATGCGACCGGCAACCTGCTGCCGCGGCGCGCCCGAGAGCATGGCGCGGTGCAAGTGCTGCAACAGGCAGGACCGGTGCAACTGGGCGTCGAATTCATTGCCTCGTCGCTGCGCTACGATGACGCTGCCGATACCGTGAAAATGAGCGGTTACGGCATAGTCAATCTCACCGTCGAGTGGCCATTCGCGAACGGCTTTTCCCTGCTCCTGCGCGGCGGCAATGTGTTCAACAGGAACTACCAGCTCGCCGCGGACTATTCCACGGGCGGGGCGACGGCGTACGCGGGAATCCGCTGGCAGCCATGATGCGCGCGCAGCTCCGGATCCTTGGCATTGCAGGTCTCTTGGCGATCGTCGTGGCATGCGGCGCAAGTGCCGCAGTCACCGCGACGGACGACGCCGGAAATGTCGTGACGCTGGCGCGGCCCGCACAGCGGATCGTGAGCCTGGCGCCGCACGCCACCGAACTCCTGTTCGCAGCGGGCGCGGGAGCGCGGGTCGTCGGTGTCGTGGCCCACAGCGACTGGCCGCGCGACGCGCGCGCGTTGCCCGGTGTGGGCGATGCCAATGCGCTGGACCTCGAGCGCATCGTCGCGCTGACGCCGGACCTGATTGTAGCGTGGCCCTACACGATGCCGGCGCAACTGGCCGCATTGCGCGCGCGCGGCGCGACGATCTTCGTCAGCGACCCGAAGTCGATTGCGGGAATCGCGCGTGACGTCGAAGCGCTGGGGGCGCTCGCGGGAACCGACGCGACGGCGCGTTCTGTGGCCGTTGCGCTGCGCCGTCGGCACGACGCGCTCGCGGCGAAGTATGCGGGCGCGCCGGTGGTTTCCGTGTTCTACGAGGTGTGGAGCGAACCGTTGCAAACGATCGGCGGACGCCATTTGATCTCCGATGCAATCATGCTGTGCGGAGGCGCCAATGTCTTCGGCGCGTTGACGCTGCCTGCGCCCACCGTTTCGTTCGAGGCCGTCGTGGCGGCAGGACCCGAGGCCATCATCGCGGGAAGCGACGACGGCCGGCGCCCGATCTGGCTCGACGACTGGAAACGCTGGCGCAACGTGCCGGCCGTACGCTACGGCAATCTCTTCGTCGCCAATGGCGACCTGCTGCATCGCCCCGGGCCGCGCTTTGTCGACGGCGTCGAGTCGCTTTGCGCGATGCTGGAACAGGCGCGCATGAATCGCTAGGCCGGCAGAAACGCCGTGCCGCGAGAGTGGGCCACTGCCACGAGTTCCTGGCCAAACAGCGCGGACAATTTTTCCGCGTTGAGCAGTGCGCTGGCGGGTCCGGCTTCGACCTTCTCGCCCCCAAGAAGGACCGCGTGCGTCGCGTAGCGCACGGCAAGCGTCAAGTCATGCAGCGCCATCACGACCGCGCGGCCGCGTTCATGCGCCAGACGCGCGAGCAATTCGAGCGAACGCACCTCGTGCGCGATGTCGAGATGATTGGTCGGCTCGTCCAGCAGCATGACCTCGGGGTCCTGCGCGAGCAGCATGGCGAGCGCAACGCGGCGGCGCTCGCCGCCGGAGAGCGTCTGCACATCGCGCATCGCCGCATCGTCCATGCCCACTGCCATCAATGCGTCGCGAGCCTGCATCACGTCGGCCGCGCTCTCGGGGCGCCAACGCGGAATGTGCGGATGCCGGCCGCCGAGCGCAATTTCAAGCGCCGTGACCGGAAATGCGTCAAATGTGTCCTGCGGTAAAAAACCCAGGCGCTGCGCACGCTTGCGCGGTGGGTAATCCGCAATCGGCTCACCCGCCAACATGATCGCGCCCGCCGCGGGCGGACGCAGACCGGCGAGGGCTTGCAGCAGTGTCGTCTTGCCAGCGCCGTTGCGCCCGACGATGACCCAGCACTCGCCGGCGTGGACGTCGAACGCGACGTCGCGGCACAACGTGCGGCCCGGCACTTCCAGGACGAGGCCGCGACAGGCAAGAATCGGCGTCGTGGATTTCATCGGTCGGAGCGGCGCAGCAGCCACAGGAACAGCGGAACGCCGACGAGCGCCGTGAGCACGCCAACGGGAAGCTGCGACGGAGCCGCAACCGTGCGCGCAACCGTGTCGGCGAAAGTGAGCAACGCGCCTCCCGCGAGTGCGGCGGCAGGCATCAGCCAGCGCTGGTCGTTGCCGATGGCGAGACGTACGGCATGCGGAATGACGAGGCCGACAAAGCCGACGCTGCCGGCGACAGTGACCGCGACCGCGGTCGCGAACGCCGCCAGTGCGTGCAGGGCGAGCGTCGTGCCGCGCACGGAAACTCCGAGGCTCGCGGCGGTCATGTCGCCACGGGCGAGCAGTGTGGCATCGCGCGCGAAAAACATGGCAATGACGAGCACTCCCGCGAGTGCCATGAGCGCGGGGCCGCCGTGCGACGCGCCGGAAAGATCGCCGATGAGCCAGAACAACATGCCACGCACTTGCGCTTCGGGAGCGATGGTGAGGATCAGCATGATGAGCGCGCCCCATCCGGTCGCGACCACGACGCCGGTAAGCAACAATCGGGTCGGCGCCCATGCGCCCTTGCCGCGCGCCAGGCCGAACACGACAAAGGTCGAAACCAGCGCGCCGGCGAATGCGGCCGGGGTCACGAGCGCCGCGGCGCCCGCGAAGAGTGCGGCCAGCGCGCCGCATGCGGCACCACCGGAGAGCCCGAGCACGTACGGGTCCGCCAGCGGGTTGCGCAACAGCACCTGCATCATCGTGCCGGCCAGGGCCAGCAGCGCACCGACGGCGAACGCGGCCATTGCACGCGGCAGGCGCAACTCGCGCACGACGGCACCGCTGGCATCGTCGACCGGAAAGAACAATGCGCGCACCACCACGTCGATGCCTGTGTCGACGCTGCCTGCCACCAGCGCGAACGCGAGCGCCGCCAGCGCCAGCAGGGCAAGCGCCGCGAGAACGATCCAGTGAGGAAAGCGGTGCAATGGGAAATGTTCGACCGGTAACGCGGCGATTATAGGCGGCCTATAATCATCGTCCCACGCCAACGGAACGGTCGGCCATGAACAAGGCGTTTACCCGCGAGAGCGAGGACGAGGACGAGGACGGCGACGCACCCGAAACTGCGTCGGCGCTTCCGGCCGGGAGCAAGAACTACATGACTCCCGCGGGATTCGCGCGGTTGAAGGAAGAGCTCGACCACCTCGTCGGCCGTGAACGCCCGGAACTGGTGGCAACGATTGCCTGGGCTGCCGGCAACGGTGATCGCTCGGAAAACGGCGACTACATCTACGGCAAGAAGCGCCTGCGCGAGATGGACCGGCGCATTCGCTTCCTCATCAAGCGCCTCGACGCGGCGCAGGTCGTCGACCCGCAGTCCCGTCGTGACGAAGACGAAGATGATCGCGTGTTCTTCGGCGCGACGGTCACCGTGCGCAACGCCAGGAATGAGAAGCGCACCGTCAGCATCGTCGGCGTGGACGAGATCGATACGGCGCGCGGCTACATCAGCTGGGTGTCACCGATCGCGCGGGCGCTGCTCAAGGCCCGCAAGGGCGATACCGTCACGCTCAACACGCCGGGCGGCGTGGAAGAGCTCGACATCCTGGAGGTCCGCTACGAAAGCCTTGCCACGGGTGCCGCGCGCGCCGAGGCGTCCCGATGAACGGATGCCACGAAGGCTGGTCCAACCGGCTCCCGGGTTGACGGGCGCCGCGCGCGCCGCCACTATTCACCCATGGACAAGGATCTCGCCGAACTTGAGCGCAAGCTGACGACGCTTCTCGCGCATACACGCGCGCTGCGCGCGGCGAACGAAGCGTTGCGTATCGACCTGGCGGCCGCGCACGAGCGCAACCGCGATCTTGCGTCCCGGGTCCAGCAGGCCGGCGCGCGTCTTGATGCCCTCATTGCCCGGATGCCCGCCGAATGACGACACGACCCTCCCTTCCCGGCGAACGCACGGTCCAGCTGGACATCAAGATCCTGGGTCGCGATTACAAGGTCGCTTGTGTTGAGAACGAGCGCGCGGAATTGCTCGAAGCCGTCGCATTTCTCGACCAGCGGATGCAGGAAATCCGCGGCGGCGGCAAGATCACCGGCGCCGACCGCATCGCCGTGATGGCGGCGTTGAACCTCGCCAACGAATTGTTGCGCGAACGCAAAACGAAAACGGCGCCAGCACCCCCACCATTATCCCGCGCGCCCGCGGCCGGCGTTGACGGTGCGGAAGCCCGGCGTAGAATCATGGCAATGCAAGCCGCCATCGACCAGACGATGGCGGGCCAGGAAAAATTGCTCTGATGTCGTTTTGAATCGTCCGTCTGCAATGGGTCGGACGATGAAGTACCGTTTCAAGGTCAATGTCCCCTGCGGTGTTCGAGTCGGCCAGTCACTCTTTGAACCAATGCTCTCGTAGCGAGGTTGCCTTTGCCTTTTGTGAACCGGTGTGCGCTCCTACGCGGAAGCGCCTGATGGTTCCGGCAGGCAGCCAATCTTGAACCCGCGGTTCAGGAAGATGGTCGGCACGGCACACGCGGGGGACACCTCCATGTCGCGATAATCCGTCATGCGCTACTGGCTGATGAAATCCGAGCCGGACGAACTGTCCATCGACGACCTTGCCCGGCTGCCGAAACAGACGACGCCGTGGTTCGGGGTGCGCAACTACCTGGCGCGCAACTACATGCGCGACCTGATGCAGCTGGCCGACCGCGCATTCTTCTATCACTCGAGTTGTCCGGAGCCCGGGATTGTGGGCGTCGTCGAAGTCTCGGCGCTGGCGTATCCGGACGCGACGCAGTTCGACCGGAACAGCCCCTACTTCGACGCAAAAGCCACGCGCGCGGCGCCACGCTGGTTCAATGTCGAGGTGACGCTGGTCGAGAAGACGGGGCTGATTTCACTCGCGGAACTGCGCGCGCAGCCAAAATTGGCGAACCTGATTACACTGCAGAAGGGCAACCGCCTGTCGATCACGCCAGTGGAGGCGGCCGACTGGAATTTCATCGTCAAGCTTGCAAAGAAAAGAACTTGAGCCGATGGACTTTTCTCTGATCATCGCCTTTGTCGCACTCGGTTGTGTCATCGGCTTTCTGGCGGGACTCCTGGGCATCGGCGGAACGATGGTGATGGTGCCCATCCTGACGATCATTTTCACGCACGAGAATTTCCCGCGCGAGCACATGGTGCATCTGGCGGTCGCCACGTCCATGGCCACGATCGTCTTCACGTCGATCTCCAACATGCTCGCGCACAATCGGCACCGCGCGGTGCTTTGGCCCGTAGTGCGGGGACTCGTTCCCGGAATCCTGCTTGGTTCGCTCATCGGCCCGTTGATCGTGAGCGGAATGTCCGCATTGCTGCTGGCATCGATCTTTGCGTTGTTCGCCGGCTTTTCCGCGGTGCAGATGATCTGGGGAAAGGTACCCAAGGCCACGCGCGAATTGCCAGGAAAGCTGGGCTTGATCGGGGCAGGTACCGGAATTGGCATCCTTTCGGGCATGATCGGCGCCGG
>JAYTIR010000338.1:0-4242 GCA_043731765.1 Burkholderiales bacterium | reverse complement strand
CGTGCGTTCGCCGACGCCCGTCACCGGCGGCACGTTCAAGGATCCGAACGGAGCCGGCATCACCATCGCGGCGGGCGCGTTGCCTGCAAGTGCGAATGCGACCGGCCCGTCGTCGACGACGTCGCCACGCCTGCCGCCGGGCATGACGATCAATCCCGCGCGGGGCGAAATGAACGTGACGAAGGGCGGTACCGGCGTCGATGTCAACCTGACCGGCGATTCCGGCTTCTCGACCACGACACCCGGGGCGGTGACGATCAGCGTGCCGTTCGACGCCGCGGCGATCGCCCCGGGGGACCTCGGCAACCCGGTGAAGGTCGTCGTGCGCGTGTTCGATCCACAGGACAACTCGCAAGTCGACCTGGCCGGCACGATCGCGCTGACCGGTTCCACCGGAATGCTGACGGTTGAAACGCGCGGCCTGCCGCGCCGCTTCACCGCTGCCGCCATCTACAGCCGCGACCTCGATGGAATCACTTCCGATCAGGCGCCGGTCAGCGCAATCGAGCCGCGCTCGCCGCTGGCATTGAAGGTGGCGAAAGCGACGTGGCCGGCGCAGTCGTGGTGCATCATCTACAACCAAGCCAGCCCCGAGCTGATTGCCGCGGTGAAGACCGTCTTGGGGATTGCCGGCAATCCCACCCAGGCGCAGATCCGCAGCGTCATCCTCGACAAGGTCGGCGCCGGCGCCAAAAAAGCGCAGACCACTTACGAAAACGATGGTCACCTCGGCCCCAACCTCGTGATCAACCAGGCGTGCGGCGGCGGCGTTTCGCGCTACAACATCCACATGGTCACGCAGGGCAGCTTTTTCCTGGCCGACGATCCGGGCGAAATCGTCAACAGCGGCGCCACGCATTTCGGACGGCTCTACATCAGTGACGGCAGGGTCGATGATGCCGTCAATACGAACCTCGGCTCATCGCTCGCGAGCGTCGCCCATGAGATGCACCACTCCATCCAGAGTGCGAGCCGAATCTCGACCGGGACGACCAAAGGCTATACCGAGGGCGCCGCCACCATCTACGGCAAGGCCATCGACAACACCGGCACGCTGAAAGTGCGCAGCGAAACAGAAGTGCTGGGGCGCAGCCTCATGAATTCCGACCCGGCCTTCCGGCACGGGAACGAGGATTTCTTCACCTACGCTGCACGCCAGTACAACGCCGGCAGCCTCAACTATCTCTCCGGGTTGTATGCGCAAATGAGCACCGCGATCGGCGGCGCCAACAATCCGGCGCCATCAGTGAGCTACGGCGCGATGGATACGGTTTTCAAGGCCGCATTCCCGGCGCAGACATTGCAAACGATCTACCTCGACTTCCTGAAGCAGCGGGTGTTGACGCACAATGCTTCCAGCCAATTCGGGCGGGCGGGCGAAGTTGTCGCGGGTTTCGCTCCTGGCCTGCTGGGCGGCGGCGTCACCAACGAAACCGTCGATGTCACGACGTGCGGCGCGCAGAAGATCACGCGCACCTATCCGGGAATCGATCCCTTCGCCGCGCGTGCCGTTGTGGTCGCGCCGACCGGCGCAGTCCCGGCGGCGAGCCCCGGACCGACGCTCGTCATCAAGGTCACACCGGCGGCCAGCACGATCGGCGCGTTGTGGAATGGCTTCACGTACCGCGGCAACACCGCAGCCGCGGTCGCGGCGAGCAACAAGTTCGCCGGCTTCGGCAAGGCGGCCGGCGACCAGGTCGTCATCCTGATGGCGAATCTCGATCCGGCAAATGCGGGCGCGTTCAGCTACGAGATCAGCTGCGGCGGCCTCAATATCGATTCGATTTCACCGACCAAGGGACCCGTCGATACGGTGGTGACCATCAACGGCACGGGTTTCGGGACCGCGACCGACACGCGCGCCATTTATTTCAACGGCCTGAAAGCGACGACGGTAACCTTCGTCAGCGATACGCAGGCGACCGCGAAGGTGCCCGCCAATGCGTCGTCGGGCGATGTCGTCGTCGAAGTCAACGCGCAGAGGAGCAACGGCGTGCCGTTCGAGGTCGTCGCGCAATGCAGCAACACGCAGAACGCCGGCGGCGATACCCCGGATACGCGGACTATCGAGCTCGGCAAACCCGCCGGGACGTTCAACTTCACGTATGAGACGTACGCGCAGGAAGACCAGATCGTCGTCCGCTACCAGACCACCACGCTGTTCGACACCGGTTGCGTCGGGGCCAACGGGACCGTGCCGTTGACCTATAGCGGAACGTCGACGTCTATCACCGTGCAGGTCATTCCGAACTGCAAGGGCGGCAGCGGAACGGCGTGGAATTATTCGGTGAGCTGCCCGTGACGGGATACGGGAACAACCGACGCCAGGCAGCCTGTCAGCTGAACAGAAGCGTAGCGAAGATGGAGGCTGGCTGCCAAGGGCTGAAAGCCCCTGGCGCCCGGCAATCATCGCAAGCTGGACCTACCCCTCTTCCCTGATCAAATCTCCGCGCCGATGGCGAAACGTCACGCCGCCGGCGACGATAAGCAGCAGCAGGCCGAGTGCCCACAATGCCCAATGCTGCAGCGTAGGTATGGCGGTCGCCGGCACGGGCGCTGCTCCGACAACGGTGACGCTTGCCGAGGCCGAGCCGCCGGTAGCGCTTTGAACCGAGGTTATCGCGCCTGTCGTATTGTTCTTCGTACCTGCCGTAGTACCGGTCACGTTTGCGCTGAAGGTACACGAGGCGCTCCCTGCAAGTGTCGCGCCCGTCAAGCTGACGGAACCCGAACCGGCGGTCGCCGTAATCGTCCCGCCACCGCAACTACCAGCGAGTCCATTTGGCGTGGCAACCACCAATCCCGATGGCAAGACATCGGTGAATCCAACACCCGTCAGTCCGGCGCCGACGTTCGGATTGGAGATCGTGAAGCTGAGCGACGTAGTCCCCCCCAGCGCCATGCTTGCCGCGCCGAACGACTTGACGATGGTCGGCGGTGCAATGGCTGCCCCAGAAGTGGTAATCCTGCCGATCCGGTTGCCGCTTAGTTCCGTGAACCACAGATTGCCGTCAGGGCCGGCCGCGATGTCGAACAGGCCGGCACCGGCGCTGATGCCGGCGCTGAACTCGGTGACGACGCCGAGCGGCGTAATCCGGCCGATGCGGTCGATGCCGAATTCCGTGAACCACAGGTTGCCGTCGGGGCCGAGTGTGATGTGGTCAGGGAACGCGCTCGCGGTGATACCGGCGCTAAACTCGGTGACGACGCCGAGCGGGGTAATCCGCCCGATCCGGTTCCCGCCTCCTTCCGTGAACCACAGATTTCCATCGGGGCCGGTCACGATGCTGACAGGGAACGCGCCCGCGGTGATACCGGCGCTGAACTCGGTGACGACACCGAGCGGCGTAATCCGCCCGATCCGGTCGATGGTTCGTTCCGTGAACCACAGGTTGCCATCGGGGCCGGCCGTGATGCCTTCATTGCCGGCGCCCGCGGTGATACCGGCGCTGAACTCGGTGACGACACCGGCCGTGGTAATCCGCCCGATCCGGTTGCCGGTAAGTTCCGTGAACCACAGGTTGCCGTCGGGGCCGGCCGTGATGCGGTTCGTTTGCGCGTTGACGCTGATGCCGGCGGTGAACTCGGTGACGACGCCAAGTGGCGTTATCCGGCCGATCCGGTCGAAGTTGTTGTTCGTGTACCACAGGTTGCCATCGGGGCCGGCCGCGATGCCTTGAGGCTGCGCGCCGGCGGTGATGCCGGCGCTGAACTGGGTGACGACGCCGAGCGGGGTAATCCGCCCGATCCGGTTGCCGTTGTTTTCCGCAAACCACAAGTTGCCATCCGGGCCGGCCGTGATGCCGTTGGGCGCCGCGCCGGCGGTGATTCCGGCGCTGAATTCGGTGACGACTTGCGCTGATGCGCCACCGGACACCAGGCAAAATGATGCAAGCACGCAGCCGAGGACGTAGGAAAAAGGTTTCATGCGCGGGGATCTCTCATGGTTTTCGTTCGTTTTGTTCCAGGCTCGCCCGACTCCGGCGCGCGACAACAGCGTCTACGAGGATCCGCGCGCGGTTTGTCTTTGGTTGTCACATCTGCGCGGCCTGACACCCTGTTCTACCTGGCTATTCTGTGTACCAGTCTGCGCGTTGTCAAGAAATATTGGGTCGCGCGCGCTCGCACCGTGCCTCCACCAGAGTTCCAGCCCACGGCTCGGCCCGGCCGTCAGGGCTGGAACGCCGGGTCGCCGGTGTGCCAGAGGATGAACGACCACATGTCGGCGAGCTCCTGCCAGTG
>JAYTIR010000337.1:0-1798 GCA_043731765.1 Burkholderiales bacterium | reverse complement strand
GGCGAAATTGGCGGGCGTGCCCGCGGAGACGGTCAGGAATGCCAAAGCCTATCTCGCGCGGCTCGACCAGTTCTCCGCGCGCAATGCGACGCAGGACGATCTGTTCGGGATGGCGGCATCGCCAGGAACGCACATCGCACCGCCAATCGATCCCCGCGCTACAGATGTGCTGGAGAAGCTGATCGCCATCGATCCGGATGCGCTGTCGCCGCGCGAAGCGCTCGAAGCCCTCTACGCGCTGAAAAAACTCGCCGACGATTAAGCCGTTTCAGTGGTGATGGTGACCATCGGCGCCATGCGCGTGACCGTGCGCGATTTCCTCGGGCGACGCGACGCGAACGTCGAGCACATTGCAGTCGAAGCGCAGGCGCTGTCCGGCGAGTTCGTGGTTGCCATCAAGCACCGCCTTGCCGTCGGCGATTCCAGTGACGCGCCAGACGACCTCGGCGCCGTCCAGTTCGGCGACGAGAAAGCCACCGATAGCGATGTCGGCCGGCAGTTCCGCCACCGGTTCGACGCGGATCATCTTGGCATCGTATTCGCCGAATGCGTCCACGGGTTCCAGCGTGACCGAAATCGCATCGCCGAACTTCTTTCCATTCAAAATCTCTTCGATCTTGGGGAAGATGCCCGAATGCGTGCCATGCAGGTAGACGATCGGTTCCGGTGACTCTTCGAGCAATTGGCTTCCCGAATCGAAAAGCTTGAACGATATGGTGACAACCGTGTTGGCGGAAATGTTCATCGACGGACTCGCGGCAATAGGATTGAAAACAAGCCGCGGTCCAGCCAAGCGCAGGACCGCGGCACGCGATTGTAACCGGATCGATCTCGGCACAGGCACCGGGTGCTAATCTCGCGCAAATGCGACCTGCGAATGCCTCCACGAAAGCCCTGCTCGGCGGTCATGCGCCAGAGGACTTCCTGCACCGCTTCTGGCAGAAGGAGGCGCACCTCGTCCGTGGCGCGGTGCCGGGATTTACCGGAATGATCACGCGCGAGGAGTTGTTCGCCTTGGCCGGACGCGACGATGTCGAGTCGCGCCTCGTCGTTCGCAGTCGCGGCCGCTGGACCCTTGACCACGGCCCGTTTCGCCGCGCCCACTTCAAGTCACTGCCCGCGACCGGTTGGACGCTGCTGGTGCAGGGCGTCAATCTCCATTCGGATGCCGCGGACGCACTGTTGCGCCGCTTCGCGTTCCTGCCCTATGCCCGCCTCGATGACCTGATGGTGAGCTTCGCCGCGCCCGGTGGCGGCGTCGGCCCGCATTTCGATTCCTATGACGTATTCCTGTTGCAGGGCCAGGGTCGTCGCCGCTGGCGATATGGACGCCAGGACGACCTCGCGCTCAAATCCGGCCTCCCGGTCAAGATATTGCGTAGATTCACTCCGCGGCACGATGCGGTGTTGTCGCCTGGCGACATGCTGTACCTGCCGCCGGCGTACGCGCACGACGGCGTGGCCGTGGATGCGTGCATGACGTATTCGATCGGCTTCCGTGCCGCATCCCACAACGAAATTGCGCAAGCATTTCTCGACCATCTGCGCGACGAACTGGCACTCGATGGACGTTACGCCGACCCCGACCTCACGCGAACCGATGAGCCCGCGCGTATTGGCAAATCGATGGAACGGCGCGTGGAGGCCGTATTGCGGGGAATCAAGTGGAACCACGCAGCAACCGCGCGCTTCCTCGGCGTTTTTCTCTCCGACCCCAAGCCCGACGTCTACTTCGACCCTCCGGCAATGCCGCTTTCGTGCGCCGCGTTTGCCAAGGCCATCGCCAGGCGCGGCATCG
>JAYTIR010000336.1:0-7748 GCA_043731765.1 Burkholderiales bacterium | reverse complement strand
CTGATCGTGCAGGGTGCACTGGCTGCCGCCGATCCGCACATCGAGGAAGCCGCGCGCATGGCAGGTGCGAGCCGCGCCCGCATCATCCGGACCATCACGTTGCCGCTGGCGTGGCCCGCCATCGCCGCATCGATGCTGATCGTGTTCATCAAGGCGATCGGCGATTTCGGCGTGCCGTCTATCCTGGGCGGCGAATTCCAGGTGCTGCCGACGCTGATCTATTACCAGATTCACGGATTCTTCAACCTGAACGCCGCGTCCGCGATCGCCGCGGTGAATGTGCTGCTGACGCTGCTCGCCATGATGCTGCTGGGCTGGGTGAACCGGAAGCGCACGCATGCCACGGTGGGCGGAACGGCCGGCGCATCGTCGCGATTCACCAGCCCCGGCGCGCGCGCGGCCGGCAATTTCTATTGCTGGCTGTTGATTTTCATCGCTGTCCTGCCTCAGCTGGTGATCGCGCTCGCCTCCTTCGCGGGCCGCTGGCCCGGCACCATGCTGCCGGAAACCTACACGCTCGAGCACTATCGCCGGGTTGGCGCCACGCTGCTGCAGCCGATCGTGAACAGCCTCATCCTTGCGGGCATCGCGACGGCGATGTGCATCGCATTCGGTACGGTAACCGCGTATGCCAGTGCGCGCGGACGCATGCGTGCACGTTGGGCGCTGGACGTCACGATCATGCTGCCGTTCGTTCTGCCGGGACTTGTCGTCGGCGTGGCCTACCTGACTGCATTCAACAGCGGCCCGTTGGTGCTGACCGGGACCGCGCTGATCCTGGTGCTCGCCTATTTCACGCGCCGCGTCGCATTCGTGTTCCGCACGGTTGCGGCGGCAATCTCCCAGATCGACCCCAGGCTCGAGGACGCGTCGAAGATCTGCGGCGCGAGCTGGGGCATGACGATGCGCCGCGTGTTGGTGCCGCTGGTGGCGCCCGCAGTGCTGTCAGGCGCGATCCTGGTGTTTTCCACGTTGATCGGCGAAATCAGCGCCACCGTGCTCCTGTATTCGGCGCAGTGGAAGACCATTTCGATCGCGATCTACGAACTGGTGCTCGGCGACCAGCTTGCGGAGGCAAGCGCCATCGGTACCATCACGACGCTGATGACGTTGGTTCTGGTCCTGCTGGCGGGCCGCCTGGCCGGCAAGAACATGGCCGACCTCTTCCGCTAGGCCGAACGCGTGTCAGCGATTGGCCAGCAGGTCAGCAAGCGTCGGGTACAACGCGGGGGTCGCTGCGATCGTCTCGTTGCCCGCCGTCAGCGCGTCGCCTTCGAGGAATGCATTGACGCGACCGCCCGCCTCCTCCACCAACAACAACCCGGCCAGCACATCCCACGCGTACAAATGGCGCTCGGCGTAGCCGTCGAGCCGCCCATCGGCGACGCGCGCAAGCCCGAGCGCCGCGGATCCGCATTGCGTCACGTTGATTCCCCGCCGCAGCACGTCGTTGACGAAAGCGCCGAACGGCTCGACCGCGGTGCGCCGCGAATAGCCGACATCCACGTTCGCACGGGCCGCGTCGGTCGTCGTGCTGACACGCAGGAGCGTTCCGTTGCAAAACGCGCCTGCGCCACGCGCCGCCGTGTAGAGAAGATCGGCGCTCGCATCGTAGATGACGCCAAGTTCGGTGCGTCCCTCCGCGACGAAGGCGATCGACACGCACCAATGGGGCAGACCTCGCGCGAAATTGGCCGTGCCGTCGATAGGATCGATGATCCAGCACGCGACATCGGCATTCTCGGCGCCCACGCGTCCGCCCTCCTCCCCCAGGAACGCGTCTTCGGGAAATGCGGAACGCAGCGTCGTGACGATCATTCGCTCCACTGCGCCGTCCGCCGCGGTCAATACGTCCTGCGGTCCCTTGTATCTGACCTCGAGCGCGCCGCGATCAACGAGGTAGCTCTGTGCGAGGCGGCCGGCGTCGCGCGCGACGACTTCGGCGGCCCGCAGGCGGGCGGAAAGTTGGGGCGAGGTCACAAAAAGGCGTCGCGAAATTTGACGTCGGATGCAATGTGGAGCATACCCGAATTTTCTCGGCCGACCGTCATCGTGACCATCGAATCCTTAACCTTCGGCGCGATTCGCGGCGTTCCCGTACCGGGTTTTGCATTGCGCAACCGGCATGGCGTGATGATGAAGGTCGTCGCGCTCGGGGCGCGACTCACCGAACTCCATATGCCTGATGCAATTGGCCGCGTGGCAGACGTCGTGCTGGGCTTCGACACGGTCGAACAATACCTGGCGTCGGACGCTTACATGGGCGCGACCTGCGGGCGCTACGGCAGCCGCATCCGGGGTGGAACGTTTTCGCTGGATGGCCAAACCTGTCATGTCGCCCGCAATGAAGGCCGGCATCACGCTCACGGTGGATACGAGGGCTTCGACCGCAAACTGTGGGACGCGCACGCGGACGCGTCGTCCAACACGGTCACATTCACGCTCATCTCACCCGATGGCGACGAAGGCTATCCAGGTACGGTCACCGCGACGACCGAATACCGGCTGACCGACGACAACGTGCTGGCGATCGTCATGCGCGCCCACTCGGACCGCATGACGGTCATCAATCTTGTCCATCACACTTATTGGAACCTGTCTGGGCACGATGCCGGCGACGTCCGTGCCCATCGCCTGCGTCTCGATGCCGATTCCTACACGCCGATCGACGACGAACTGGTGCCAACCGGTGAAGTGCGCAGCGTGGCCGGCACGCCGTTCGATTTTCGCCAAGCCATGCCCATCGGGCGCGACCTTGACGCGGTGCCAACTGCGAATGGCGGTTACGACCACAACTGGTGCCTCAACGGTCCCACAGGCGAGCTGCGGCGATGCGCGGACCTCGCGGACCCTGATTCAGGCCGCGCCATCGAACTCTTCACCACCGAACCGGGCGTGCAGCTCTATACCGGCGGCCATTTTCGCGACACCGTCATCGGCAAGGGCGGCCGCCGCTATTGCCGGTACGCGGGCTTGGCACTCGAAACGCAGCGCTTTCCCGACGCCCCCAACCTCGGTCACTTTCCCGACGCGCGGCTCGTGCCTGGCGCAATGTACGAGCACCGGATGGAAGTGCGCCTGCATGCGGGCGCATAAATTACGTAACTGAGTGACCCCATCGAAGAACTCATGGACAAACCCGTTCGCAAACTGCGCTCGCAATCCTGGTTCGAAGGCTCCGGCAAGAACGCCTTCATGTACCGAAGCTGGATGAAGAACCAGGGCTTTCCCGGCGACTTGTTCGAGGGACGACCGGTCATCGGCATCTGCAACACCTGGTCGGAGCTCACACCCTGCAATGCGCACTTGCGCGATCTCGCCGAACGCGTTCGGCGCGGCATCTACGAGGCGGGCGGCTTTCCGGTCGAATTTCCCGTGATGTCGCTCGGCGAATCGAACCTGCGGCCAACGGCGATGCTGTTCCGCAATCTCGCGAGCATGGATGTCGAGGAGTCGATACGCGCCAATCCGATCGACGGCGTCGTGCTTCTCGTCGGCTGCGACAAGACCACGCCGGCGCTGCTGATGGGGGCCGCGAGTTGCGACGTTCCCGCCATTGCCGTCTCCGGCGGCCCGATGCTGTCAGGTCATCATCGCGGCGAAATCATCGGCTCCGGCACCGCCGTCTGGCGACTGCACGAGGAGTTGCAGGCCGGACGAATTCAGGTCGCGGAATTTCTCGACGCCGAGGCTGCAATGAGCCGCTCGGTGGGCACATGCAACACGATGGGCACGGCCTCGACGATGGCGTGCCTCGTCGAAGCGTTGGGCGTGGGCATGCCACAGAACGGCGCGATCCCTGCCGTCGATTCGCGGCGTCAGGTGCTCGCCCAACTCGCCGGTCGGCGCATCGTCGATCTCGTGCGCGAGGACATCACGCTGTCGAAGATTTTGACGCCCGCTGCGTTCGCCAATGCCATCCGTACCAATGCGGCGATTGGCGGCTCCACCAACGCGGTCATACACCTGATCGCCATCGCCGGGCGTCTGGGCGTGCCGTTGGCGCTCGACGACTGGGACCGCCTGGGACGCGATGTGCCCACACTCGTCGACCTCATGCCTTCCGGTCGCTTCCTGATGGAGGACTTCTACTATGCCGGTGGCTTGCCCGCCGTGTTGCGCACGCTGCTCGAACGCGGCCTTCTCGACGGCAGCGCGATGACGGTCAACGGCCGCACGCAGGGCGAGAATGTCGCGACTGCGGACAACGTGAACCCGGATGTCATCCGCCTATGGTCCAACCCGCTCGTGGCAAGTGGTGGCATCGCCGTCCTGCGCGGCAATCTTGCGCCCGATGGCGCCGTCATCAAACCGTCGGCGGCCACGCCGGCGCTGATGCTACATCGTGGACGCGCGGTGGTATTCGAGGATATCGACGATTACCACTCGCGCATCAACGATCCGGATCTCGACGTCGACGCGCAATCGGTCCTCGTGCTCAAGAACTGCGGCCCCCGCGGCTTTCCCGGCATGGCCGAGGTCGGCAACATGGGGCTGCCGCCCAAACTGCTGAAACAGGGCATCACCGACATGGTGCGCATCTCCGATGCACGCATGAGCGGAACCGCCTATGGCACGGTGGTGCTGCACGCAGCGCCCGAAGCGGCCGTGGGCGGCAACCTCGCACTGGTGCGAAACGGCGACATGATCGAGCTCGACGTGGAGAACCGACGACTTACTCTCGACGTCGACGAAGCGGAACTCGCGCGGCGGCGAGCAGCGTGGCGTGCCCGCGAACGGGCGCCGGGCGGCTATGCCGGGCTCTACGTCGATCACGTGCTGCAGGCCGACCGCGGCTGCGACCTCGACTTTCTGGTGGGCTGCCGCGGCGCCGGCGTCCCGGCGCATTCGCATTGACCGAGATCAAACATGGAAACTGACCTGAATAACGCGCTCATGCCGGGCCGTGCAAAGTACCCGAGCCTCGACGGCCGCGTGGTGTTGATCACCGGCGGCGCCTCCGGCATCGGCGCCAGCATCGTCGAACATTTCTGCGACCAGGGCAGCCGGGTCGCGTTTCTGGACGTGCGCAACGATCTCGCCGAAGCCCTCGCGTCGGACATCGTCGCGCGCGGCCTGCCGCGTCCGTGGTATCGGGAATGCGACCTGCGCGACATCGACGCGCTGCGCGCCGCGGTCGCTGCGGCCGGCAGTGCGCTGGGACCAATCCGCGTGCTCGTCAACAACGCCGCCAACGACGACCGGCACACGCTCGATCAGGTGACGCCGGAGTATTTCGACGACCGCATCGCGGTCAATCTCAAGCATCAACTCTTCGCCGCGCAGGCCGTGCGCCCGCAGATGCGCGGGGCCGGCGGCGGCTCGATCATCAACTTCAACTCGATTTCATGGACCGTCGCGGACGGAGATTGCATTTGCTATGTCACCGCGAAATCCGCGATCACCGGACTCACCCGCGGACTGGCGGCTGAACTCGGCCCGGACGGCATCCGGGTGAACAGCATCACGCCGGGCTGGGTCATGACCGAGCGCCAGATGCGGCTCTGGCTCACTCCCGAAGGCGAGCGGCAGATCGAGGAACGGCAAACGCTCAAGGGCCGCCTGCATGCGCCGGACATTGCGCGGATGGCGTTGTGGCTCGCTGCCGACGACAGCCGCATGTGCTCCAAACAGACGTTCGTCGTCGACGGCGGCTGGATCTGATTCGGAGGAGTCGCCATCGACGATCGTTACCGCGTGCGCAGCCTCGAGCATGCGCTCGATGTGCTGGAGGTACTCGCGCAAAGCGGGCGTACCGGCTTGAGCGTGTCCGAGCTGTCGCGGCGCACGGCGATGTCCAAGAGCAATTCCTTTTCCATCCTGCAGACGCTCATCGCGCGCGGATACGTTGCCGACGAAGGCGACGGCATGACGCGCCGCTATCGGCTGACGGCAGCGCTCGCGCAGCTTGCCGACGGCGTGCTGGGCAAGGATTCCGTGACGACGATCGGCCAGAAGATCCTGGAGGCGCTCACGGCGCAGACCAAGCTAACGTCGCGGCTGGCAGTGCTCGACGATGGTTACGTCGTTGCGCTGCTGCGGGTCGACGGACCGGGTCCGGTCCGCTTGTCGACGTACCTCGGGCGGCGCGAATTGCCGCATTGCTCCGGCGTGGGCAAGGCGATCCTGGCCACGCTCCCGGGCAAGGAAGTGGATGCCATCGTGCGCAGGATCGGCCTGTCCCGTCGCACTCCCCATACGATCACGAGCGTCACGGCGCTGAAGCGGCAGTTGAAGCTCGTGCGCGAGCAGGGTTATTCGTTCGACGACGAGGAGGATCACGAGGGTGTGTTCTGCGTCGGCGCCGTGTTCTTCGACCGCGACAATGCGCAGGCCGGCGCCATCAGCGTCAGCGGGTTGAAGTCGGGGAGAGCAGAGACCAACCTGCATCGGATCGGCGACGTTGTGCGTGCGCACGCGATGCGATTGTCGAAGGAGCTGGGAGCAACGGTCGGATCGCGGCCCGGTCGGCGGTGACTTTGTCCGCGAAACTCACATGAGGGCGGGAGAGGACGCGAAAAACGCGCGCAGTTCGCGCAACGTTTCCGCCGGCGCCTCTTCCGCAAGGAAGTGTCCGGACGGCAGCGCGCATCCTCGGACGTCCGCCGCGACCGCGGCCCAGTCGCGCACCGGATCGAACATACGGTTGACCACGCCCTTGTCGCCCCACAACGCGAGCAGCGGGCACACGACCTTTTGACCGGCGGCAATGTCCGCGTCGTCATGTTCAAGGTCGATTGACGCCGCGGCGCGGTAATCCTCGCAGGTTGCATGGATGGTCGCCGCGTCGACAAAGCAGCGTTCGTATTCCGCCAATGCGCGCGGATCGAAGCAATCGAGTCCGGTCCCCCATCCGCCCAGTTTTTTTCGCAGATAATAAAGCGGCTCCGCGCCAATCAACATTTCGGGGAGATCGAACGGCTGGATCAGGAAAAACCAGTGGTAGTACGCCGTCGCGAAGGCCTGGTTCGTCCCGGCGTACATCGTCCGCGTCGGCGATATGTCCAGCACGGCGACGCGCTCGACGGCCTCCGGATGATCGACGCACAGGCGGTGCGCGACGCGGCCTCCGCGATCGTGTCCCGCCAGGTAAAAGCGCGTAAAGCCCAGCTCGCGCATCACATCGACCATGTCCTGCGCCATCGCGCGCTTCGAGTAGGCGGCATGTGTTGCGTCACTCGCGGGCTTGCCCGAGTCTCCATAGCCGCGCAGGTCGGGACACACGACGGTGAACTCGCGCGCCAACGCCGGCGCAACCTTGTGCCACATCGCGTGCGTCTGCGGATAGCCGTGCAGGAGCAGTACCGGTGGACCGGCGCCGCCGACAATACAGTGAATTTCCGTCCCGCTCGCGCGAATGCGATGTGGCGCGAATCCCGGGAACAGCTCGTTCGTGGCCACGTCGATCACACGCTCAAGGGTCAATCGACCCGAGCGCCGGACTTCTTCACAATGTCGCCCCATTTCACCACTTCAGCCTTCACGAATATCGTGAATTCCTCGGAGGAATTGCCGACGGGTTCCGCACCAAGCAGGAGAAGTTTTTCCTTCACCTCGGGCAGGTTGATGATTTTCACGATCTCGGTGTTAAGGCGTTTAACGATTTCCGGCGGTGTGCCCGCCGGCGCGAACACACCCTGCCACGACCCGACTTCGTAGCCCGTCAGGCCGGCCTCGGCGAGGGTCGGCACGTCGGGCGCGGCCGGCGAGCGCTTGGCGGTGGTGACACCGAGTGCGCGCAACTTGCC
>JAYTIR010000335.1:0-5303 GCA_043731765.1 Burkholderiales bacterium | reverse complement strand
ATGCGCACGACCCCGGGCGGAACGGCGCCGTCGACCATCGCGGTCAGCACGGCCTCGCCATGGCCCTGCGTCACCTTGACCTGCGCGCCTGCGGCGAGCCCCAGCGTGTCATAGAGCGAGCGGTGCATCCTCGCCTTCGGTGCCCTGGCGTCCGCGGTGCGTTGAAGCGACGCTGCGCGGCGCACCAGCGGATCGGCGAAATAGATCGGCACGTCCGCCACGCGCTCGACCGGGGAAGCCGCGACGGTGGGCTTGGTGATGGCTGTGTGCGCAGCATTGGAAAGGCTGCCGGAAATGTCGCCGCTCGCCGGCAGCACGGACACGCGCACGTCGTCCACCGTGTCGGCGTCAAATCCCGGCAGATTGAGCAGCGTGCCCAGCACCCGCAGCACCTTCCAGCCCGGACGCGTTTCACCCAGCGGCTGCACGACGCCGTGGAAACTCTGCACGCGGCCCTCGCTGCTCACGAACGTGCCGGCCGTTTCCGTGAACGGCGCTATCGGCAGCAGCACATCGGCGTACGCCGTGCCGTGGCGGAACGGACTCATCACGACGACGAGTTCGGCTTTTTCCAGCGCCGAACGAGCCACCACGGCATTGGCGAAATCGAACTCCGGCTCGGCGTGCAGAACCAGATAGGCGTGGCGCGGATCCTCGAGCATGGCCTGGGCGTTCATGCCGCCGGACTGCGGCCGCGCCTGCGCGAGATGCGCGCCGACGGTATTCGCGGCCTCGGTCAGGAAACCCTGCATCGCGCCGGTCAACTCCGACAGCATTTGCGCAAGCGCATGCAATTGCGAAGCCGCCGCATGTTGCAGCGCATAGTTGCCGAGCAGTATTGCGGCTTTCTTGCCCGACAAGAGGCTTGCGGCAATCGCCTTCGCGGATTCCGAGGTTTCGATGCCCGAAAGCGCCGCAGGTACGGTCTTGCCCGCGGCCTGCGCAGCGGCGACCACGATGCCCGCGAGCGCGGCCGGAAGTTGCGATGGCGGCACGATCGACTTGTGTTTTACGTTCAGCAACCAGTCATCATCAACCGAGTGCAGCATCGAGACCTGGGTGCCCTTCTTTGCCGCCTGCCGCAGCCGTTGCGCGACCAGCGGGTGGTCCTTGCGCAAAAAACTGCCGACGATCAGCACGCGATCGAGCGCGTTCAAGTCCGCCACGGGCAACCCCAGCCACGGCGCATTGCCCGGCGGTGCATCGCCGCGGAAATCGCTTTGCCGCAAACGGAAATCGATGTTGTCGCCTTTCAATCCGCGCACCAGACGGGCGGCAAGGGTCAATTCCTCGAGCGTCGCGTGCGGCGACACCAGCGCACCCAGCGCCTGCGGACCGTGCTTCCCGACAGCATCGGTCAAGCCGTGCGCAACAAACTCGAGCGCGGTCTGCCAATCGACCGTCTTCCACTCTCCGCCCTGCTTCACCATCGGCGCGGCCAGGCGCTCCTCGGAATTGAGTCCCTCGTAGGAAAAGCGATCCTTGTCCGACAGCCAGCACTCGTTGATCGCCTCGTTCTCGAGCGGCAGCACGCGCATCACGCGGTTGGCCTTCACCTGCACGACCAGATTGCTGCCGAGAGAATCGTGCGGCGAAACCGATTTGCGGCGGGCGAGTTCCCAGGTACGCGCGGAATAGCGGAACGGCTTGGAGGTCAGCGCGCCGACCGGGCATATGTCGATCGAGTTGCCGGAGAGTTCGGAATCGACGGTCTTGCCCACGAACGCGACGATTTCGGCGTGCTCGCTCCGGCCGATCATGCCGAGTTCCATCACGCCGGCGATTTCCTGGCCGAAGCGGATGCATCGGGTGCATTGGATGCAGCGCGTCATCTCCTCGGCCGAAATCAGCGGTCCCAATTCCTTGTGGACCACGACGCGCTTCGGTTCACTATAGCGCGACGCCGAGCCGCCGTAGCCGACGGCCAGGTCCTGCAACTGGCATTCGCCGCCCTGGTCGCAGATCGGGCAGTCGAGCGGATGGTTGATGAGCAGGAACTCCATCACGCCCCGTTGCGCCTTTACCGCCTGCTCCGAATGCGTCCACACTTTCATGCCGTCGGTCACGGGCGTGGCGCACGCCGGCAGCGGCTTGGGCGCCTTCTCGACCTGCACGAGGCACATCCGGCAGTTGGCGGCGATCGAAAGTTTCTTGTGATAGCAGAAATGCGGCACATAGATGCCGAGCATGGTCGCGGCGTCCATCACCGTGGTACCGTGCGCGACTTCAACCAGCTTGCCGTCGACTTCGATTTTCAGCATGGAACGGCCATCACGCGTAAGGTGACACAAGGCATCGCTTGTGATCGATGTGGTACTGGAACTCGTCGCGGAAATGCTTGATGAAACTCTTCACCGGAAGCGCCGCGGCATCGCCCAACGCGCAGATCGTGCGCCCGGCGATATTGTCAGCCACCGAGGTCAGCCGGTCGAGGTCCTCGTTGCGACCCTGTCCGTGCTCGATCCGATTCACCATGCGCCAGAGCCAGCCGGTGCCTTCGCGGCACGGCGTGCACTGGCCGCACGACTCCTCGTAATAGAAGTACGACAAGCGCAGCAGCGACTTCACCATGCAGCGCGTTTCGTCCAGGACGATCACCGCTCCCGAGCCGAGCATCGAGCCCGCCTTGGCGATCGAGTCGAAGTCCATGTCGGTGGCCATCATCACGTCGCCGGGCAGCACGGGCGCCGACGAGCCGCCCGGAACGCAGGCCTTCAACTTGCGGCCGCCGCGCATGCCGCCGGCCATTTCGAGCAGCGTTGCGAACGGCGTGCCGAGCTTCACTTCATAGTTGCCCGGGAGCAGGACGTCGCCAGACACGGAAAAGAGTTTGGTGCCGCCGTTGTTGGGCCTGCCAAGGTCGAGGAATGCCGAGCCGCCGTGATTGATGATCCACGGCACCGCCGCGAAGGTTTCGGTGTTGTTGATCGTCGTCGGCTTGCCGTAGACACCGAAGGACGCCGGGAACGGCGGCTTGAAGCGCGGCAGCCCCTTCTTGCCCTCGAGCGACTCGAGCAGCGCGGTCTCCTCGCCGCAGATGTAGGCGCCGAAGCCGTGGTGGTTGTACAGATGGAAAGAGAAATCTGAACCGAGGATGTTCTTGCCGAGAAAGCCCGCGGCGTACGCCTCGTCGATGGCCTCCTCGTTGCGCAGGTAGGTATCCCAGATTTCACCGTGGATGTAGTTGTAGCCGCGCGTCGCGCCCATCGCGTAGGCGCCGATCGCCATGCCCTCGAACACGGCGTGCGGGTTGTAGCGAAGGATGTCGCGGTCCTTGAACGTACCCGGCTCGCCCTCGTCCGAGTTGCAGACGACGTACTTGTCGCCGGGAAACTGGCGCGGCATGAAACTCCATTTGAGGCCGGTCGGAAAGCCCGCACCGCCGCGGCCGCGGAGTGCGGATCGCTTGACCTCGGCGATCACCTGCTCCGGCGGAATTTTACCGCTGATGATCTTTTTCAGCGCGTCGTACCCGCCGCGCGCGACGTAATCGGCAAGCCGCCAATTCTTGCCGGTGAGGCCCACCATGAGGATGGCATCGGGCCCGTAATCCAGGAATTCGGAGGGCGCATTCATTCCTTTTTTCCCGCAGGGTTCGCATTGCCCTCGCCGCGATCGGCTGCTGCCCTCAGTTCGTCCACCAGTTCGTCGAGCTTGGCGGCATTCATCCAGCTGCACATCCGGCGATCATTGACGACGAGCACCGGGGCGTCGCCGCACGCACCCATGCACTCGCCCTCCTTCAGCGTGAACGCGCCGTCGGCGGTCGTCTCGTTGAAGCCAATGCCCAACTTGTGCTTGAGGTGGTCTGCCGCGGCCGTGGCCCCTTGCAGCGCGCACGGCAGGTTCGTGCACAGCGCCACCTTGAAACGTCCCATGGGGCGCAGGTTGTACATCGTGTAGAACGACGCGACCTCGTAGACCGCGACCGGCGCCATCCCGAGGTAGCCGGCGACCGCGTCCATCACCTCCGTGGAGAGCCATCCGTGTTCGGCCTGCGCGAACGCCAACGCCGACATCACCGCCGACTGTTGCTGGTCGGCCGGATACTTGGTGATCTCGCGATCGATTTTTTTCCGGGTATCTGATGACAGCATGCTGTTTCGCCGTTAACGAATGTAGTAACCCGAGACGCGCCAGACATCGCCGGATTCGAGCATCCAGATGACCTGTTCCGATGCGTGCCTGCCATTGGCGAACACGGATTCAAACTCAATGATCGAGTAATCTCCGTCAGGCGCACCGGGTAACGAATGAGCGCGTGCGAATTTCTCCGCCTTGCGCGAGGTGAACTTGCCAAACGGCTTGCGGGCACTATTTATTTCCGTGACCCATTTCTGCCGTTTCACCACCGACTTCAAGTACGGGGACGCGACATCCCAGGCGGCGCCAGCCTTTCCGGCATCCAGAAGCGCAAGCCATTTGCGTGTTGCCTCGATCGTATCCTTGTCGTCTCCCAGAGTTGGCTGAACGTCTGGTTCGGCAGCGGCAGGGGGTCCCGGCGCCGCGGCGGGCGGTGCGGCTGGCTGCGCCGCGACCTGCGAGAAACATGCTGCCGCCGCAAGCACAATGAGAATCCGGAGGGTCATCTGTCGATCGACCCGAATACGATGTCCTGCGTACCGATGATCGCCACCACGTCGGCGATCATGTGGCCGCGCGACATCTCGTCCAGCGCGGCCAGATGAACGTAATCCGGCGGCCGCAACTTCACGCGATACGGCTTGTTCGCGCCGTCGGAAATGATGTAGACGCCGAACTCGCCCTTCGGATGCTCGATCGCGGCATAGGCCTCGCCCGGCGGCACGTGCATGCCCTCGGTGAACAGCTTGAAGTGGTGGATCAGCTCTTCCATGTTCGACTTCATCGACTCGCGGTCGGGCGGCGCCACCTTGTGGTTGACCACGATGACCGGACCAGGATTCTTGCGCAGCCAATCGGCACATTGGCCGACGATCCGGTTTGACTGCCGCATTTCCTCCATGCGCACCAGGTAGCGGTCGTAGCAGTCGCCGTTCACGCCGACCGGGATGTCGAACTGCATGCGGTCGTAAACCTCGTAAGGCTGCTTCCGGCGCAAGTCCCAGGGCACGCCGGAGCCACGCAGCATCGCGCCGGTGAAGCCCAGCGCCATCGCGCGCTCGGGAGTCACGACGCCGATGCCAACCATGCGCTGCTTCCAGATCCGGTTCTCGGTCAGGAGCTCCTCGTACTCGTCGACGCATTTCGGGAAGCGGCGCACGAAGTCGTCGATGAAGTCGAGCAGCGATCCCTGACGATTTTCGTTCATCCGCGCCAGCGCC
>JAYTIR010000334.1:0-2079 GCA_043731765.1 Burkholderiales bacterium | reverse complement strand
ACGCACGACGAAGTCATCACGATCTTCCACGAGTTCGGGCACGGGCTGCACCAGTTGCTCACGCGCATCGACACGGCGGGCGTCTCGGGCATCCAAGGCGTGGAAGGAGACGCCATCGAGCTTCCTTCGCTCTTCATGGAAAACTTCTGCTGGGAATGGGACGTGGTTGCGCCCATGTCGCGACACGTGGATACCGGCGAAGCACTGCCGCGCGCATTGTTCGACAAGATGTTTGCAGCCAGGAATTTCCAGAACGGAATGGCGATGGTTCGCCAGCTCGAATTCGGTCTCTTCGACATCCTGCTGCACGCCGACTTCGACCCGGTCGCGCGCACGCCCTGGCCGTCGCCGCAGGCTTTGCTCGATGCGGTGCGCCGGGAGGTCGCCGTCGTGCCGCGCGCCCCCTACGACCGGTTCATCCAGGCCTTCGACCACATCTTCGCGGGTGGCTATGCCGCGGGCTATTACAGCTACAAATGGGCCGAGGTCCTTTCGGCCGACGCCTACAGCGTGTTCGAGGAGGAAGGCGTGCTGTCCCCGGCCGCAGGCGCCCGCTTCCGGGACGAGGTCCTGGCGCGCGGCGGCAGCCGGCCGGCCCTGGAGTCGTTCGTCGCCTTCCGGGGACGCCCACCCCAACTGGACGCGCTTCTGCGGCATAATGCAATGACAGTGTCATCCTGAAGGAGGCCGCCATGGCCACGCTCATGTATCGGATCGCTCTCGGAATTTCGGCCATCACCGTCGCGGGCGGAGCGCTCGCGCAAGCCCAGGTCTACCGCTATACGGATACCGACGGCCGGGTCGTCTACTCGGACCGGCCCCCCAGCGGGGACGTCAAGAACCTGCAAACCAAGAAATTGGGGTCGAATTACATTTCCACCAGCGAGCCGGGATACGCGTCGGCGCTTGCCGCGGATCGCTTCCCAGTGACGCTCTATACTTTCCAGTGCGGCGACGTCTGCCAGAACGCGGAGGCCCTGCTCAACAAGCGCGGCGTGCCATTCGCGATCGTCAACGTGAGCGAACCCGAGGGCCAGACACGCCTGCAGGCCGTTTCCAACGAAGGCACGGCGCCCGTGCTGACGGTCGGCGACAAGCTGATCGCCAAGGGCTACAACGAAGCGCGCTGGCAGGCGATGCTCGACGAGGCCGGCTATCCGAAGTCCCCCGCCTCTCGCCGTGCGGTGCCGGTGGCCCGGGCCAGCGAGGTTGCGCCGCCACCGCCGACTGTGCAGGACGGCACGCGCGCGGTAGGCACTCCCGGACGCGGCGGCGATTATCCCAAGTGAGTCCAAAATAAGTCCCAAGTAGGTCCGAGGTAAACCCGAAGCTAGCTGGAACCCACCGGCGCGGAAATCATTGCCGCGCGTCCGCCGGCTTTCCTCCTTTCGGCCAGTCGCCCGCCTTGCCCGCGAAATCCGGACGCGGTTCGCGCGTGAAATAGGCGGCGATGTCGAAGGTGTCGCGGACCGACAGCGAGCCACCCGCACCGAGCGGCATCTTGCTCTGCACAAACGACGCGGCCGTGTCGAGCCGCGCCATTCCGGCGCCTGCATTGAACGACGCCGGACCCCATAGCGGCGGAAAGACGTACGTTCCGTTCGAACCGGGTGTCCCCTTGCCATCGGCGCCGTGGCAGCCGGCGCACTTGGCGGCATACAACGTCTTCCCGCGGACCGGATCCGGCGGAGTCGCAGGCGGCGTGGCCCGCTCGAAGCCGCGACCGACGACGCTCCGGCCCGTGGGCACCCCCGATGACAGCCACCACGCGTAGGCAAGCAACGCTTTCATTTCCGGACTGTCCAGCGGTAACGCCCTGCCGTTCATCGAACGCAGGAAGCAGTCGTTGAGGCGGTCCTCCAGCGTTTCGACGGTCGCGCTGCGCGCGCTCCAGGCCGGGAACACACCCCATACGCCGATCAGCGGCCCGCCCCACGCCTGCGTGCCGCCATTGAGGTGGCAATTGCTGCAGGTGAGCCCGTTGCCGGCATACGCTTTTGCATACGCTTGCGGATTGTTGAAAATGTTGCGGCCCAGGCGCACCGCGTCGCCCACGGGACCTGCGGGAATCGTGCCGTC
>JAYTIR010000333.1:0-3571 GCA_043731765.1 Burkholderiales bacterium | reverse complement strand
GACCTGCCCTCAGGGACGGGACTCGACAACACGCATCGAGCTTGCGTACAAGATCTTTCCACAATTGCGGCAATACGCGCGGCGTGGTGGCAATCAGCTATCGGGCGGCGAGCGGAAAATGGTTTCGATCGCGCGCGCCGTTGCTCTCGATCCGAAGTTGCTGCTGCTCGATGAACCGTTCGAAGGGCTCTCACCGGCGATCATCCCAAGCATCAGCGAGGGGATTGCATCGATCCGCGCCCTCGGTCATGGCGTCCTCATGGCTGAATCCAACATCCACCACATTCCCGACTATGCCGACACCGTATACGTGCTGGAGCGTGGAGAGATTATTTACAAAGGCAAGCCGGGGGAGTCGTATCCTCCCGAGGTGACGCGTGTCATCAGCGGTGCAGCATAACCCGCAGCACAACCCAGGGTCTGTTCCCTTTTTTTGCGGCATTTTTTTGTAGGAGGTTCAATGTCCAAGATCCTGACGCCATCCCAGATCGATACGTTCTGGCGCGACGGCTGTGTCTTCCCGGTGCGAGTGATGCCACCAGAGCAGGCGCTCGCGATCCGAGCGCAACTCGAAGAATTCGAAGCGAAAGCGGGAGGCCCGCTGAAGGGGGATCTGCGCCACAAATCGCATCTGCTCTTCCCGTGGCTCAATGACCTCGTGCGCAACAGCAGGATCGTCGATGCGATCGAGGATCTCTACGGCCCCAACCTGCTTTGCTGGACTACCAATTTCTTCATCAAGGAGGCCAACAATCCGGCTTTCGTATCATGGCACCAGGACTCGACATATTGGGGACTGAACAAGCCCGACGTGGTGACCGCGTGGGTGGCTTTCACGCCGAGCAACAGCGCCAACGGCGCGATGGCGTTCATTCCCGGCACCCACAAGTCGGACCAGATCCCGCACCGCGATACGTTCGCCAAAAACAACCTGCTCACGCGCGGCCAGGAAGTCGCGGTCGATGTCGACGAATCGCTGGCAGTGACGATCGAGCTCGAACCCGGAGAGATCTCGCTGCATCACGTGCGCCTGGTGCACGGCTCGCCGGCGAATCGGTCGAACGACCGGCGCATCGGCTTCGCCATCCGTTACATTCCGACGAGTGTCGCGCAGATCGCGGGCAGCGACAGCGCCACGCTGGTTCGCGGCGCGGACGAATTCCATCACTTCGACCTGGAGCCGCGGCCCACCACCGGCATGGAGCCGGGGTTCGTGGCACTGCACAAGGAGATCACCGAGCGCAACGCCCGGATTCTGTACCGCGGCACGCAGGTAAAAAGTTACAACGATCCCGAGGCGCTGCCCGATCGCTCGGCGTGAATCGGAGTCATTCAACGTCCCAAAGCAGCTGCATCGATCACCATGGGTCGACAATCGATCCCAGCGACCCGTTCGCCAAGCCAAGAATTCGTGGTTGACTTTCCTGATGTAAGACGTTACCTTACTCAGCATGAAGACGACCGTTTCCACCAAAGGGCAACTCATACTGCCGGCCGAGATCCGGCAGCGGGATTGTATCGAGGCCGGCCAGGAGTTTGACGTCGAGCGCATCGACCGCGGCGAGTATCGCCTCGTCCGCCGGGAGCCTCGTCCTAATGAAGGGCTCGTCGATTGGCTGTTGGCTTGCCCGGAAAAAAACTACTTCGTCCCCATTGAGACCGAGTCCACCGACGCGCTGTGACCTTTCTGGTCGATGCCAATGTTCTTAGCGAGGCCACCAGGCCTGCGCCCAATTCCAAAGTTATCGAGTGGTTGCGCCGCAATGAACGTGCGTTAGCGGTCGATCCGATCATTCTCGGCGAGATTCGCTTCGGGATCCATGTTCTGCCAGCGGGGAAGCGCCGTCGTCGTTTGGAAACCTGGTTCGATGAGGGCGTCGCACGAATCGTTTGCGTCCCATGGGACGCGGCGACCGGTCTGCGCTGGGCGAAGCTTCTTGCCGAACTCCGACGATCTGGCAAATCGCTGCCCATCAAGGACAGTCTGATCGCAGCGACCGCGCTCGCTCACGGTTTCATCGTCGTCACAAGAAACACACGCGATTTCAGAAAGACAGGCGTGGAGGTGCTTGATCCATTCGCGTGATTGGGAAGCGTCGGTCACTCGCCGAATAGACAATTCTCGACTGCGCGCCGCGCTATCGCTCGGACGAAACGTTGCGCAACCGAAGGACAGGAATTTCAACCGCACGACCGCAAGTATCAGCGGGCGCTGCTCCCTCGTCGACCGGGCACCCACCGCGTCAGCGGCATTCCTTCATCGATCACCATGGGTCGACAATCGATACCAGCGACCCGTTCAGACTCTCTCCTACTGTTCGACAAGCTTGGAACTTTGACACGTGCGCATGGCGGGCGTAAAGTTCCGATGCAGCGCAGCATTTGCTGAGAGCAATCTGCTCGTTTCGACCCTGGAAGGAGAGATGACATGGAATTGAATTCGCGACGTCGCCGGTTCGTCCTGGGTTCCGCGGCACTATTCGCCCAGTTCGGACTGCCGCAATCGGCGCTTGCCCAGTCGCTCAAACCCGGTGCAGTTCCCGCCGTCGACACGTTGACTATCAAGGTTCTGACGGATAGCAGTTACGACACTCCGCGTCCCGGAGCATCGAAGTGGGTGAAGATCAAACGATCGTCTATCAGTTCCCCGATTGAGGTACGCAGAACTACGCTGCATAGCGAATGGGGGCTGGCACTGGCGCTTGAATCGCGCAGGGGCTCCGAGACCCGAAACCTGATGCTCGACTACGGCTATACCCCCGCCGCGTTGATGAACAACATGGAAATCATGGGCGTGGATGGCGGCAAGGTGCAGGGCATGATTCTCAGCCATGGCCATTTCGATCATTTCGGCGGGCTGATCGGTTTCCTGCAAACGTACCGGAACAAGCTGCCAACCGACCTGACGCTTTACGTGGGGGGCGAAGATAATTTCTGCACTCGCAAGGTCGGGACCAGCACCCCGGGTGTCCTAGCCGACTGGGGAACACTCGACCGCCGCGAGCTCGAAGCGCTAAAAGTCGGGATAGTCTACTGCCAGCAGCCCACGGTCATCGCCGACCACGCCTTCACTACCGGGACCATTTCGCGGCGCAGTTTCGAAAAAGTACTGCCGGGCAATCCGGTCGAGTACAGCAAAAAGAATGGATTGGGTTGCGACATACCCGCGGCCAATGCCAAGGCGCAAGGGAAACCTGTGCATGACGAACATCTGGACGAGCACGGCACCTGCTTCAACATCAAGGATCGTGGCCTAGTCGTCATCTCGTCGTGCGGTCATGTGGGCATTGTCAATACCGTGCGCCAGGCGATGGAGGTTTCGGGAATCAGCAAGGTGCATGCGATCATGGGGGGATTCCATCTGTTTGCAGCTGACGATGATTATGTGCGCCGTATCGTTGCCGAACTCAAAACGCTCGATCCTGATGTAATCATCCCCATGCACTGCTCCGGGCCGGGGTTCATCGAAGCCGTGCGCACGCAGATGGCCGATCGCCTGGTTACCTCCACTACCGGAACCGAATTCCAGTTCGGCGCGTAGGTGTCAATGCTGGCTGGGCTGCGGGACTGG
>JAYTIR010000332.1:0-2696 GCA_043731765.1 Burkholderiales bacterium | reverse complement strand
CGGTGGCGAAGCTGCCGCCGGCAGCGCCATTGACGGACGCACAAAAGGCCGAGGCAAAGGCCAAGGCCGACGCTGCAGCCGACCTGGCAAAGCAACAACAGGCCCGTGCCGAGGACCACGTTGCCGCGCAGTATTTCGCGGCCATGAAAGCCCAGCGCAAGGTCGTGCCGGCGCCACAATTGGCGGCGACACCGGCTGCACCCGTGGTGCCAGCGAAAGCGGCGGCGCCCGCGAAAAAATAACGGCGTCTGGTTGCGAAGGAGTTGAACGGGGGCGAGTCGCCCCTGTTTTTTTGCCGACGCGAATCGCGAGGACGACGCCTTCGCTCGCCGATCCGCGCATTGGAATCGGGCACTCCATTCGCGATATAATCACAGGCTTGCCGGAGAGATGGCCGAGTGGTCGAAGGCACTTGACTCGAAATCAAGCATATGGGTAACCGTATCCAGGGTTCGAATCCCTGTCTCTCCGCCATTGACCTGCGCGGTACACTGACCGCGCCGCGACTTTTTCCGGCGACAAATGAAACGGCCGGCAGATCACAATCCGCCGGCCGTTTGCTTGTTCGCTGACCGATTGGCGCTAGAACACCGAGCAGAACGCGACCGAGTTCGGGCCGTAGCCTTCCGGGACCCAGGCGCGGTTCAACATCGCGCGTCGCACCGAAAGATCGAGCGTGTAGCGGTGGTTCGCGTCGTTCCTGTTGTCGAAGAAGCGGTAAACCGGCAGCGTGTTGGCTGGACAAACGCCATTGTTGTCGGGAACCTGGATGTAGAACGCCGCGGGCGTTTCCAGGTTCCAGATTCCGGGCCAGTGCGTCAGGACGAACTGGCATTCCGATGAGCTCGCCGTGAAGAAATGCGAATTGATCAAGCCGGCTGCAAAGAACCGGCACACCGGGCTTGAACCCAGCGGCGCCACATACGGCGACTGGAACGCATAGAAATACAGGCCGGTTCGCTTGAAGATGCCGGACAGGTACGTATCGACATAGAAGATCTCCGCGGGAATCGCGGTGATGAAATAGTGGTCGAAATCAGCGCGGTAGTACTCGACGACCTGGAAAGCGCCGGGAGGTGGCGTGCTGCCGCCGGGGAGCGTGCTGGCAACCGCGGCGCCCGTATCGAGCAAGCCCGAACCGCAAAGATTCGCCTGCGAACAGAAGGAGTTGAACGGAAAATCACGCGCCGTGCCGGTGACGATGTCGAGCACGCTGCCCGCAGTGAGCATCGGATTGCGCGCGATCAACAGGGCGGCAGTCCCGGAAACCAGCGGCGCGGCGAAACTGGTGCCGCGTCCGGCGACGTAATCGGGGTCTTGCGGGACTGTCGTGCCGTTGTTGGACGTCGAGATGATGAGCCCGGACTCGGGCAAGTCGCCGCCCGGTGCCGACACGTCGATCCGGGTCCCGAAATTGGAGTAGCTGGTCAGCGTGGCGTCCGTCGTGTGCGCGGCGACGGTGATGACTCCGCTGCAATTCGCGGGAGTGAAATCCTCGACATTGGCGGACTCGTTGCCGGCCGCGGCAACGACCACGGCGCCCTGTGCAAGCGCATCGTCGATGGCATCCTGGATGGATTGGTCGCATGCGCCGAATCCGCCGAGGCTTAGATTGATGACCTTGGCCGGATTGGTATTCGGCGGAATGCCGGCTATCGGCGCGCCCGAGGCCCAGAGCATGCCTGCGAGAACGTCCTCGAAGGTGCCCGCGCCGCATGCGCCGAGCACGCGGACCGGCAGGATCCTCGCTCCCGTGGTCAGCCCGGAAATGCCGATGTCGTTGTTGGTGTTCGCGGCGATTTGACCGGCGACGAACAGGCCGTGAAAGAAACTGTCCTGCGCATAGCCGCATTCGCTTTCGCTTCCGTACGTTCCCTCGTCGCGCGGGTCCGGATCGCGGGCGTCGCCGTCGCGTGCGCTCAAGGGATCGGTGATGAAGTCGTAACCGGCCAGCACACGTCCGTCGAGGTCGGGATGCGGCAGGATGCCGGTGTCGACGACGGCAACGACAACGCTCGAGGAATCCGGCTGAGTCGCCCAAGCAGCCTCGGCGTTGACGCCTGCGAGCGGGTTGTTCAGCGACCATTGTTGCGGATAGAACGGATCGTTCGGCGCCGCGCTGGCGAATGCCCGCTTGACCGGGTCGGCGTACTGGACCGCGCTATCCTGCTGCAGGGTCGCGGCCATCTGCGCCAAGTAAGACGGAGATTGCGGAACCGTCACGCTCAGCACCCAGACGTTGCCGATCTGCCGCTCAACCGTGAGTTCGGTCCCGATGCGGCTTCCAAGCCGTGGCAGCAGCGTGGCCCAATCCGGCGCCGTGCCGTCTTTGAGGCGCACCAGCAAGCGGTTGCCGGGCTGATTGGCGGCGGGCGGTTGCACCATTGCGGCCTTGAGGCTGGCCGAGGCGATCCGCGGAGTTTCCGCCCACAGCACGCCGCGATCGTTGCGCAGCGCCTTGAGGGTGGCGGCCATCGTCTTGCTGTCCTGGGGTTCCGCCAACGCGAGATCGACCGCACCCGTGCGGGTGGTTCCGCGGAGCGCGAGACCCGTCCCGACCAGCGCTTCGAGCTTGGCCAGCGCTTCCGGCGGGAGCGTTCCTGCGGCTGCGGTGTAGGGATGCAGCCGGACGCGGATCGTCGATACCATTTCGGCTGCCGCGGGCAGGGCAACCGCAAAAGTCACGGCCAGCGTGG
>JAYTIR010000331.1:0-3578 GCA_043731765.1 Burkholderiales bacterium | reverse complement strand
GCCTTAGCTCCCACGCCGGACCATGCCGAGAGTGATCTTCGTCGTCGACGGGCTACACCCTGCTTGATTCGTTATCCGATGAAATCGGCTTGACCAGCGACTCAGACAGGCGGTGTATGCTGCACACATCTGGCGCGCGTGCGGTGGATTGGGATTCAAAAACAGCCAGCTGGTTCGTTGGGGCGAGTTCAAGACGCCCCGGCGCTACACCGCGCGCGTTTGCCCCGCTCGACTTGGGAGGACCATCATGAACGGCGACATCAAGATATCGGTCGATCCCGCTGTTGCTGCGTTCGGCCTTGCCAGAGACGTGCGCCGGGGCCGGCGGGAGTTCGTAAAGGGCCTGACCGCCGTGACCGGTGCGACAGGCTTGTTCGGTTATGACATGAGGTTGGCAGCCGCAGAGCCGCCTCCTGAAACGACCAGGATCCGGTTCGTCCACGATCCGGGCATTTGCCTCGCGCCCCAGTACCTCGCCGAGGAGCTCTTGCGCCTCGAAGGGTTCTCCCAGATCGAGTATGTGCGGGCAACGGGTGACCCCAGTGTCGTGCTGTTCGAGGGCAAGGCAGATCTCACCATGGAGGCCGCCTGCGCCCTGATTCCGATGCTCGACAGCGGACGTCCGATCGTCGTGCTGGCCGGCATTCACGGGGGCTGCTACGAACTGTTCGGCAACGAGCGCGTCGGGTCAATCCGGGACCTCAAGGGAAGACGTGCGGCCATCAGCGAGCTGGGCAGCGGCGAGCACATCTACCTCGCCAGCATGTTGCTGTACGTCGGTATGGATCCGCGCAAAGATATTACGTGGGTCGAGGGAAAGACGGCAGACGCGGCGATGCGCCTGTTCGCCGACGGAAAGGCAGATGCATTCCTCGCCTTTCCCCCTATGCCGCAAGAGCTTCGTGCCAGAAAGATCGGGCGCGTCATCGTCAACACGTCGGTGGACAAGCCCTGGTCACAGTATTTCTGCTGCATGCTTGCCGGGCATCGAGAGTTTGTGCGCAAGCACCCGGTTGCCACCAAACGGGCCCTTCGCGCAATCCTCAAGGCCACCGACATCTGCGCCCGTGAGCCCGAGCGAGCGGCTCGATACATGGTGCAGAAGGATTACGAGCGCAACTACGATATCGCGCTCGAAGTCGTGAAGGAGGTGTCCTACAACGCCTGGCGTACGTTCGATCCGGACAGTACGCTGCGCTTCTATGCGCTGCGCCTGCACGAGGTAGGGATGATCAAAACAGCGCCGCAGAAGCTGATCGCGCAGGGCACCGATTGGCGGTACCTCAACGAGCTGAAGCGGGAGCTCAAGGGCTAGGACCGGCGCGAATGAGAAACGTCGCGGAATGTTACCGAGCCAGCCGTCTCTCTATGGGGTTCACCTTCACCGCAAGCCTCGAACAGCAGTTCACAACCACTGCCTCATCTGGTCTGCGGTGAGATTGCTTCCGCAAACGATGGTGCCGACGACCTGGTTCTGAAACATGCGGGGGTGCGCCAGCAGCGCCGCGATCCCAGCGGCGGCGGACGGTTCCGCCACCAGCCCGGCATGGCGGTACAGCAGTTGCATTGCCTTGATGATTTGGTCGTCGCCCACAATAAGCGCGTCACCGGCTGGCGGCGTTGCAGTTCGGTGCCGGTCCCCCGGGCGCGTCAAACGAAGAGGTCGCGCCGGACGCACGGGCGGCGATACAATGACCGGTTCGCCTTAGCTCCCCGTCCCGGACCATGCCCACGCTCACGTTCCCGAACAGCCCCTTCGAACTGCACAAGCCCTTCGAGCCCGCCGGCGACCAACCCGAAGCCATCGAGAAACTCATTGAAGGTCTCGCCGATGGGCTGTCGTTCCAGACGCTGCTCGGCGTGACGGGGTCGGGCAAGACGTTCACGATGGCCAACGTCATCGCGCGCACCGGGCGTCCAGCGATGGTCATCGCGCCGAACAAGACACTCGCGGCGCAACTTTATTCGGAGTTCCGCGAATTCTTCCCGCACAACGCGGTCGAGTATTTTGTCTCGTATTACGACTACTACCAGCCGGAAGCCTACGTTCCGTCGCGCGATCTCTACATCGAGAAGGACTCGTCGATCAACGAACACATCGAGCAGATGCGGCTCTCGGCGACCAAGGCGATCCTCGAGCGGCCCGATTGCGTGATCGTGGCGACCGTGTCGGCGATCTACGGCATCGGCGACCCGTCCGAGTACCACAGCATGATCCTGCACCTGCGCCAGGGGGACAAGCTGTCGCAGCGCGATGCGATCAAACGCCTCACGGAAATGCAGTACACGCGCAACGACGTCGAGTTCAAACGCGGCGTATTTCGCGTACGCGGCGACGTCCTCGACATATTTCCGGCCGAAAATGCGGAGAACGCAATCCGTGTTTCGCTGTTCGACGATGCGGTGGAATCGTTGCAGGTGTTCGATCCGCTGACCGGCCACCTGAAGCAGAAAATGCCGCGCTATACCGTATTCCCGTCATCGCACTATGTCACCGGGCGGGCCAAGGTGCTGGGCGCCATCGACCAGATCAAGGTCGAGCTGCACGAGCAGAAGAATTTCTTCGTCGGCCAGATGAAGCTGATCGAGGCGCAGCGGATCGAGCAGCGCACGCGCTTCGACCTCGAGATGATGACCGAGATCGGATACTGCAAGGGCATCGAGAATTATTCACGCTACCTTTCCGGCCGCAAGACCGGCGAGCCACCGCCCACGCTCATCGACTACCTGCCGCCCAACTCGCTGATGTTCGTCGACGAGAGCCACGTGACGATCCCGCAAGTCGGCGGCATGTACAAGGGCGACCGCGCGCGCAAGGAAAATCTGGTCAACTACGGCTTCCGGCTGCCGTCGGCTCTCGATAATCGCCCGCTGCGCTTCGACGAATTTGAGAAACTGCTGCCGCAAACGGTCTTTGTGTCGGCCACGCCCGCCGACTACGAAAGCCGGCAAACGGGGCAGGTCGTAGAGCAGCTGGTGCGGCCGACCGGTCTGGTCGATCCGACGCTCGACGTGCGCCCGGCCGCGACCCAGGTGGATGACCTGCTGTCGGAAATTCGCCTTCGTGCCGAACGCAACGAGCGCGTGCTGGTGACCACGCTGACCAAGCGCATGTCCGAGGACCTCACCGACTATCTCGCGGAAAACGGCGTCAAGGTACGGTACCTGCACTCGGACATCGAGACGGTCGAGCGGGTCGAGATCATCCGCGATCTCCGGCTCGGCGAATTCGATGTGGTGGTCGGCATCAACTTGCTGCGCGAGGGCCTCGACATTCCCGAAGTGTCACTGGTGGCGATCCTCGATGCCGACAAGGAAGGCTTCCTGCGCTCGGCACGCTCGCTGATCCAGACCATCGGGCGCGCGGCGCGGCACATCAACGGCATGGCGATCCTCTACGGTGACGTCGTGACCGATTCGATGAAGGCCGCGATCGGCGAAACGGACCGGCGCCGCGCAAAACAGCTCGCGTGGAACGAGAAGATGGGCATCACGCCGATCGGCGTGCAGAAACGAATCAAGGACATCATCGAGGGCGCGTACGATCCGGACGAAGCCCGGAAGGAGCAGAAGGCTGC
>JAYTIR010000330.1:0-1637 GCA_043731765.1 Burkholderiales bacterium | reverse complement strand
GATGGAAAACGTGCGCGGCCGCGACGTGTTCATCCTGCAGTCCACCTGCGCGCCGACCAACGACAACCTGATGGAGATCATGGTGATGGTCGATGCGCTGAAGCGCGCCTCGGCCGCGCGAATCACCGCGGCGATTCCCTATTTCGGTTATGCGCGGCAGGACCGCCGGCCGCGTTCCGCGCGCGTCGCGATAACGGCCAAGGTGGTCGCCGATATGCTCACCACCGTCGGCGTCAACCGCATGATGGTGATGGACCTGCACGCCGACCAGATCCAGGGCTTCTTCAACATCCCCGTCGACAACATCTACGCCACGCCGATTCTGTTGGGCGACCTGTGGAAGCGCAACTACGAGGACCTGATCGTCGTGTCGCCGGACGTGGGCGGCGTGGTGCGTGCGCGCGCAATTGCCAAGCGCCTCGACTCCGACCTGGCGATCATCGACAAGCGCCGCCCGAAGGCCAACGTGTCCGAAGTGATGAACATCATCGGCGACGTCGAGGGCCGCACCTGCGTCATCATGGATGACCTGGCCGACACCGCGAACACGCTGTGCAAGGCGGCTTCCGCGCTCAAGGAACGCGGCGCCAAGAAAGTGGTGGCCTATTGCACGCACCCGGTCCTGTCCGGCGGGGCGGTCGAGCGCATTGCGACGTCGGATCTGGATGAGGTGGTCGTGACCGACACGATCCCGCTGACGGCGGAAGCCGAGGCCTGTACGCGCATCCGCCAGCTCTCCTGCGCCCAGTTGCTGGCTGAAACGATGACCCGCATCTCCAACGAGGAGTCGGTGAGTTCCCTGTTCACCGATTGAAGGGCGACAGGAGGACGATGGACGTGATGGTCATGATGGCGGATACCATGGGCTAGTCGTTGTGATGAACGTCGAACCAAAACAACCCGTTTCCTGAGCGAAAGACTTGATCGACCTCGAACCCCTGCTGCACAACATCACGGACCTGACACCGCTGGCCCTCGGGCTGGTTGCGCTCGCCGGACTCGTGGTCGGGATCGCGCCCAGCTCCTTTCCGCTGATGTCGGTCGCTGCAGGGCTCGCCGCCGGCCGAGGCGCATTGGATTCGAGTAAACGCCGCATCGAAGGACTGTTGCTGTCGACCGCATTCGCTCTCGGCATCGCTACGATGGACGCACTGATCGGTGCTCTGTTTGGCCTGGCCGGATTTGCCGTCATGCGCTTCCTGGCGAGTGTCCTCGCTATCGCGTATGGGCTGCTCGGCATGGTCCTGGTGCTCACCGGCCTCGCATTGCTGCGGGTCATACACATCGTCATTCCGGTGCTCACTCCATCCACAAAACCGACGCGCAGCTTTGCGGGAAGTTACCTGCTCGGCTTGCCGTTCGGCCTGTCAACATGCCCTGCTTGCACGCCGCTGCTATTACCTGTGGTCGCCGCTGCAGCCTCGACCGCCGATCCCATCATGGGCGCGACACTCATGTTCACGTTTGGTGTCGCGCGCGGCATCCCGATTATTGTCGCCGGCACCGCAGCGGGAAGCCTTGCTCGCTTGCGCGGTACGCGTGGATTCATTCGATGGGTCGAACGCGCGGGCGGCGTGCTCTTGCTCGCGGCATCGCTCTACTACTTTTATCAAGCGGCCGTGTATGCCGGCTGGCTA
>JAYTIR010000329.1:0-6641 GCA_043731765.1 Burkholderiales bacterium | reverse complement strand
TGCCGGTAATGGCGGTGGTTGCCTTGAAGGATTGGCAGCATGCGCGCACAACGCTACTTGCCTGGGGATGGCTCATCTGGCCGGTCGCCTGGGTTACCCATTGGGTCACGCTGCGCGCGGTCGAAACGCTGCGTGGCGGCGAGGCGTTGAAGGGAAATGAACTGCAAATCGAGACCGGCTTTTTGCACTTTCTCCATACCGCGTCTGCGATCGCGCTGGTCGCGTGGACGTCATGGGAGGCGAGCGAATGGGTCGGGCGGTACCTGCCGGACGGGACGGTCTGGATGGCCTGCGCCGCTGCGTGGCCTGCCATCGCCTGCCTCGGCCTGACGGTGCGGTACGCCGATTCGACATCATGGCCGTTCGCAGATTACCGCGATGCCTATGCGACGAACGCCGGCACCACGGTCGCGGCGCTGCTCGGCGTGTGGTTCGCGATCGTAAATGTTCTCTCACCGGGCACCGCCGCGCCGCTGCCGTATGTTCTTCTCGCGAATCCGCTCGACGTCACGTTCATCGCCACGCTCGCGGCGCTGTGGTCGTGGGCGAGGCGGTTCGGACGTTTCGACGAACGTACGCTGCATGTCTGGTTCGGCGCCGCGGTGTTCCTGTTCGTGAACGGAATCGTGTTCCGAACCATGCATCATTGGGCAGACGTGCCGTGGCGATGGTCAGCACTTCTCGCGTCGAAGCCGTTGCAGGCCGCGCTGACGTTGACGTGGACCGCGACTGCATTGCCCTTGATGGTGACCGCGTGCCGACGGTCGATCCGGCCCTTGTGGATGGCGGGAGCCATATTGCTCGCGGTCGTCGTGGCAAAACTGTTCCTGCTCGACCTGGCCGCGTTGTCCGGATTGCCGCGAGTCGTCGCGTTTCTCGGCGTCGGCGCGCTGCTGCTGTTGATCGGATACCTGGCGCCGCTGCCACCGGCAATTTCCCCGGACCGCGAATCCTCAGGGCACTGACGTGGCGCTTTCCTGCGCGCCGCCGGCGCAGGAACGCCGTACCCTCCGTGCTAAACTCGAAACCGGTTTTTCATAGCGGCAGTTCTTTCATAACAGCGTTTTATCATGTCCGGAAATACTTTCGGCACCCTGTTCTGCGTCACGTCCTTCGGCGAATCGCACGGACCCGCGATCGGCTGCGTCGTCGACGGTTGTCCGCCGGGATTGTCGCTGGCCGAGGCCGACATCCAGCGTGAACTCGATCGCCGCCGTCCCGGCACGTCGCGGCATGTCACGCAACGGCGGGAGCCGGACACCGTCGAAATTCTTTCCGGCGTATTCGAAGGCCGCACCACCGGCACGCCGATCGCGCTGCTGATCCGCAACCAGGATCAGCGCAGCAAGGACTACGCGAACATTGCCGACACGTTTCGGCCCGGCCATGCCGATTACACGTACTGGCAAAAGTACGGCATTCGGGATTACCGCGGCGGCGGCCGGCAATCGGCGCGCGAAACCGCCGTGCGCGTCGCGGCCGGCGCCATCGCCAGGAAGTGGCTGGCCGAGCGCTATGGCGTGCGCATTCGCGGCCACCTGACGCAACTCGGCCCGAACTCGATCGCCTTCGAAAGTTGGGAGCACGTTGACGCCAACCCGTTCTTCGTGGCCAACGCCACGGTCATATCCGAACTCGAGACGTTCATGGACGGCCTGCGCAAGTCGGGCGACTCGTGTGGCGCGCGAATCGAAGTCCGCGCAAGTGGCGTTCCGGTCGGCTGGGGCGAGCCGGTCTACGGCAAGCTGGACGCCGACCTCGCCGCCGCGATGATGAGCATCAACGCGGTCAAGGGTGTGGAGATCGGTGCCGGATTCGCGTCGGTGGCGCAGCGCGGCACCGAACACTCGGACGAGATGACCCCTGAGGGATTTCTATCCAACCACGCAGGCGGCATTCTCGGTGGCATTTCCACCGGGCAGGACGTCACGGTGAATATTGCCGTCAAGCCGACGTCGTCGATCCGCCTCGACCGCCACTCGATCGACAAGGCGGGCCGTCCGGTGACGGTGAACACGCACGGGCGGCACGATCCTTGTGTCGGCATCCGCGCCACGCCGATTGCGGAGGCCATGCTGGCACTGGTACTGATGGACCACGCGTTGCGCCATCGCGCGCAGAACGCCGATGTGCGAACCGATACGCCGCGAATCGCAGCGCAGGCGCCCGCGGACGTCGCGGTGAAATTGCAGCGCTCAGCGGCGGTCGACAACCCGGATCCCGACGAAGCCTGACCGTCGAGCCTATTCGCGGCGTTGCGTAATTCTGGCGTCCGCTCCACCCCGCGCAAACGTGAGCGCGACGGCATCCCCGTCCTGCACCTGCCGCGCATCCTGCACGATGGTTCCGTCCGTGCCGGCCACGATTGCGTAACCGCGCTCGAGCACCCCCTGCGGGTTGAGGTGCGCCAGGTTCTGCGCAAGTCCCGCAATCCGCTCGGAACTCCTCTGGACGCTTTCCCTCGCTGCGCGCTGCCAGCTCGCGCGTGCATGTTCCACGCGCAGTGCCTGCGGCGGCGGGGACCCCAATTCGCGCAGTAGACGAGCCTGCACCGTGGATGCGGATGCGAAGCGCATCGCGGAATGCACTCGCCACGCATGCGCGATCCGGCGCGCAAATTCCTGCAGACGCTCCGATTCCTGCACGATTCGCGCGGCGGGATGGATGAGACGCCGCGCCGCCGCATCAAGCCGCTGGATGCGCAGCGCCAGGACGTGTTCTGCGCCTCGGGTGAGGCGGCGTACCAGTTGTTCGACGCGATGCGCAATGGCGACGCGGTCGGGCGTGACGGCCGCGGCCGCCGCCGTCGGCGTGGGCGCGCGCAGGTCGGCGACGAAGTCGCAGATCGTGAAGTCAGTTTCGTGACCGACGCCCGACACGACGGGCAACACCGAGTCGAATACCGCGCGCGCCACGGCTTCCTCGTTGAACGCCCACAGGTCCTCGATCGAGCCGCCACCGCGCCCGACGATCAGCACGTCCACTTCCGCGCGTTCGTTCGCCGTGCGTATCGCCTGCGCAATCTCCGCCGCCGCGCCTTCGCCCTGGACGGCGGTTGGATAGATGACGACGCCGGCGGCAGGCCAGCGTCGGCGCAACGTCGTGAGGATGTCGCGCAATGCCGCTGCGCGCGTCGACGTCACGATGCCGATGGCGCGTGGATACACCGGGAGAGGGCGCTTGCGCGCTTCGGCAAACCAACCGGCCGCGTCGAGTTTTGCCTTCAACTGCGCGAATTTTTCGTACAGCGCGCCCACGCCCGCGAGGCGGACATTTTCGACGTTGAGCTGGAATTCGCCGCGCGCCTCGTAGATCGACGGTGTCGCGCGCACTTCCACCTGCATGCCGTCGCGCATCACGAACGCGACGTGCTGGGCTTTCTGCCGGAACAGTACGCAGCGCACCTGCGCCTGCGCGTCCTTCAGGTTGAAATAGCAATGACCCGACGCGGCGCGCGTGAAGTTCGAAATTTCGCCGCTGACCCAGACGAGTCCCAGATGCCGCTCGATGATGAGGCGCGCGGACGACACGAGCAGGGACACCGGGAGCACTGCTGCGGGGGACAACCCGGGCGGAGCCCCTTGCGACGACGTCGCAGCGGGAGAAAGGCGCTCTGGAAATGGCGGATCGATCATGTTCGCGGGCGGAAGTAGAAGGTTCGACAACGCAGACGCAGCAACCCCTTTGTCCAAGACACAAGGTCGGCGCGAAGATGTAACGACAATGTCATCCGGGGCGTTTTTCCGCGCAGGATCGGTGTTGCGCGGCCGTAGTGAGGAACTCGCAAACCCTTGAAATCAGAATGGAAAAATGCGGTGCGATTTTAGGCATCACAATCTTTTTCCCTGCCCCGGCACTACTTAGCGCACCAATTTACAAGATATACACACTTCTATCCACAGGAATTGTGGAAAACATGGTGCGGCGGAGCCGCGTGCCTCGCTGGAAAGCCTTATGCAGCGCGGCTTTCGGGGGTTACTCCCGCATCCCCTAGAGGCGTGCGCAATGACGGGGCATTCCCTCCCGGTTAGAATGTGCAATCCCCATGGATTGTTCATGAACAAAACGAAATGAATGCTGCATCGCAACAGGTGGCTGGAACCGGCAAATCGCAGGCGAATGCCGCGCAGAGCGTTGCGGCGAGTCCGTCGTCCAAAGATGCGCCGGCGCTCGCGTCGAATTTCCTGCGCGCCATCGTCGCCGAAGACAACCGCACCGACAAGTACGCTGGCCGCGTGGTCACCCGATTCCCGCCCGAGCCCAACGGCTACCTCCATTACGGCCATGCCAAGTCGATCATCCTGAATTTCGGACTCGCGGCTGAAAACAGCGGAACGTGCCACCTGCGCTTCGACGACACCAACCCGCTGAAGGAGGATGTCGAATTCGAGGACACCATCGCGGACACGGTCAAGTGGCTGGGCTACGACTGGGGAGGGCACCGGTATCACGCGTCGGACTACTACGATGACCTGTATCGCTTCGCCGAGTGGTTCATCGAGCAGGGACTGGCGTATGTCGAGAGCCAGTCGGCGGAGGAGATGCGCGCGACGCGCGGCACGCTGACGCAGCCCGGCCGCGACAGTCCGTATCGCAATCGTTCAGTTGCCGAGAATCTCGATCTCTTTCGCCGCATGCGCGCGGGCGAATTCCCGGACGGCGCGCACATCCTGCGGCTCAAGGTCGACATGCGGAGCGCCAACGTCAACATGCGCGACCCGGCCATCTACCGAATCCGCCACGCGTCGCACCATCGCACCGGCGACGCCTGGTGCATCTACCCGCTCTACGATTACACGCATGCGATCTCGGACGCGCTCGAGCGCATCACGCATTCCATCTGCACGCTCGAATTCCAGGACCATCGCCCGCTCTACGACTGGGTGATCGAAAAACTCGCGGACGGCGGACAGCTCGAGCGTCCGCTCCCGCAGCAATACGAATTCGCGCGCCTCAATCTCACCTATGTCGTGCTGTCGAAACGCCGCCTCGTCGAGCTGGTGGATGGTCACCACGTCGACGGCTGGGACGATCCGCGCATGCCCACGCTGGTCGGCGCGCGCCGCCGCGGCTTCACGGCCGAGGGCTTCCGCGTTCTCGCCGAACGGATCGGTGTTTCGAAGACGGACTCCTGGATCGACATGAGCGTGCTGGAAGACTGCATGCGCGATGACCTCAACGTGCGCGCGCAGCGACGCATTGCGGTGCTCGACCCGGTGAGGCTCGTGATCGACAACTACCCGGAAGGTCAAAGCGAGGACTGCTTTGCCCCGAACCATCCACAGCAACCCGAGCTGGGCAAGCGCGCCTTGCCGCTGTCGCGCGAACTCTGGATCGATCGCGACGACTACGCGGAAGTCCCTCCCAAGGGCTATTTCCGGCTGACGCCGGGCGCCGAGGTGCGGCTGCGCTACGGCTACATCGTGAAGTGCATCGGCGCCGAGAAGGATGCGGCGGGCAACGTCACCGTCGTGCACTGCACGTATGACCCCGAAACCCGAAGCGGCACGCCCGGCGCCGACGCGCGCAAGGTCAAGGGCAACATTCATTGGTTGTCTGCCGCGCATGCCGTGCCTGCGGAAGTGCGGCTGTACGATCGGCTGTTCCAGGTGCCGTATCCGGGTGCAAAGAATCCGTGGGGAGTTCGCGCTGACGTGGCCGCACCGGAAGTTCCTCTGCCTTCACATCACATCATCGTTGCCGGTGACGACGACGATGCGGTGGAAATCGCGGAGCGCAATTATCTGGACGACCTCAATCCGGACAGCAAGCGCGTTATTACGGCGTACGTCGAACCCGCCCTGGCGGCGGCGGCGCCGGAGGAACGGGTGCAATTCGAGCGGCACGGCTATTTTGTCGCGGACATGGCCGATCACGGCCCTCATAAACCGGTATTCAACCGCGCGGTCACGCTCAGGGATTCCTGGACCAAGCCTGCCGCTGGCTGAGAATGAGTGAACAGGCGGACCAGTTCCGCCTTTGCAATTTGCGTCACGGCGCATCCGCGCTAAGATGTCGCCGCCCAACCTGACTGGAATCCTTCATGAAACGCATCGTACTTTTTCTCATCACCAACATCGCGGTCATGGCGGTCCTGGGAATCGTGCTCCGGTTGTTCGGGCTCGACCAGATCGCGGCCCAGTCGGGTGTGAGCTACGGCGGCCTCCTGGCCTTCTCCGCGGTGATCGGTTTCGGCGGCGCGATCATTTCGCTGCTGATGTCGAAAATGATGGCGAAATGGTCGACGGGGGCGCACGTCATCACGCAACCGACCAACGAGGCCGAGGCGTGGTTGGTGGAGACCGTGCGCCGCCTGGCGCAGAAGGCCGGCATCGGCATGCCGGAAGTCGCGATCTACGAGGGCGCGGCCAACGCGTTTGCTACCGGCGCATTCAAGAACTCGGCGCTCGTCGCGGTTTCCACCGGTCTCCTGCAGTCGATGAACCGGGACGAGGTCGAGGCGGTGCTGGGCCACGAGGTCGCGCACGTCGCGAACGGCGACATGGTGACCCTGACGCTCATCCAGGGCGTGGTGAACACCTTTGTCGTGTTCCTGTCGCGCATCGTCGGATCGATTGTCGACCGCACGGTGTTCCGCACCGAGCGCGGCACCGGGCCGGGCTACTTCATCACGGTCATGG
>JAYTIR010000328.1:0-3670 GCA_043731765.1 Burkholderiales bacterium | reverse complement strand
GGCATCGAGACGGCGATCAGCCGCAAAGCGACCGGCGAATTCTATGCGCAGATCCGCGCCGAACGCGCCAACCCCAAGGCAGACGTCTGGTATGGCGGCACGATCGACCCGCTCCTGCAGGCGGCCGCCGAAGGATTGTTCGTTGCCTACCGCTCGCCGCGTGTGGCGGATTTGCAACCGTGGGCACGCCGCGCGACCGAGCGCTCCGATTACAAGGTCGCCGCGATCTACCGGATCATCATCGGTTTCGGGACGAGTGCCACGATCCTCAAGCAAAAGGAACTCGTGGCGCCGCGCTGCTGGTCCGATCTCGTCTTGTCGGCTTATCGCAAGGAAATCGAACTCGCCAACCCCGTGACGAGCGGCACCGGCTACACGATCCTCGCCACTTTGGTGACGCTCTACGGCGAGGACGGTGCATTCGACTACCTGAAAAAACTGCTGCCGAATGTAGTCCGGTTCACGCAGTCGGGCACCGCGCAGGGGCCGTCGGTGGCGCGCGGTGAAGTGGGCGTGGGCGTTTCCTTCGTCCACGAATTCATCACGCAGCAGTTGGCCGGATTCGAGGTAAGCATTACGATACCCTGCGAGGGCACCGGCGATGCATTGGGCGGCATGGCGATCATCGCTGGCGCTCCGCATCCGGAGGAGGCGCGCGCTTTCTATGATTGGGCCTTGACCAAATCCGCGCAGGAATTGGCCAATCGCACGCGAAACCTGCTCGTGCCCGCGCACGCGCAGGCCGAAATTCGCGCCGAAGCCGCGGCGTTCGCCAGTGTCCGTACGCTCGACGTCGATCCGGTGAAATTCGGCAATCCCGAGGAGCGCCGGCGCCTGCTTGCGCGCTGGCAGCGGGAGATCGGCGATTCACTGCGCTAGTCCGGAATGAACGAATTCGCGCTCATCGACCGCTACTTCCGCCGCGCGACGCATGATCCGGCGGTGCGGGTCGGGATCGGCGACGATGCCGCGGTAGTGGCGCCCACGCCCGGATGCGATCTCGTTTTTTCCGTCGACATGCTCGTCGAAGGCCGCCATTTTCTCGCGAGCGTCGAACCGGCAACGCTGGGTCACAAGACGCTGGCGGTGAACTTGTCCGACATGGCGGCGATGGGTGCGAAGCCGCGCTGGGCGCTGCTGGCGGGGGCGTTGCCCGACAATGACGAGCGCTGGCTTAGCGATTTCGCGCGCGGCTTGTTCGCACTGGCGGATCGCTTCGACGTCGCGCTGATCGGCGGCGACACCACGCGCGGACCGCGCAATCTTTGTCTCTCGATCATCGGCGAAGTGCCGGCGGGCACGGCGCTTACGCGTGCCGGCGCCAAGGCGGGCGACGACATTTACGTGTCGGGAACGCTGGGCGATTCGGCACTCGCGCTGGCGGTCCTGCAGGGCAAGGCGGCGCGCGACGGTGCGGCTCTTGCGACTGCGCGCGCTCGCCTCGAAACGCCCGAGCCGCGTGTGGCGCTCGGCGAGCGTCTGCGTGGCGTCGCCTCCGCCGCGATCGACGTTTCGGATGGACTCACCGGCGACCTGCAGCACATTCTCGACCGGTCGGGCGTGGGTGCGGCGATCGACTTGGCGCTGATCCCGCGATCAATGCCGCTCGCGACGCTGATCCACGGCGATGGACGCGATCTGGGCCTCGCTTGCCTGCTCGCCGGTGGCGACGACTACGAGCTCTGTTTCACGGCGCCGGCGTCGTCACGCGAAACGATCGCGGCAATCTCACGCGACGTGGACGTCCCGCTGGCGCGCATCGGAACGGTGATCGCAGGCGAGGGCCTCTTCGTTCGCGACGAGCGCGGCGCGCCGCTGGCCACGCTGCCGCGTTCGTTCGACCACTTCAGCTGACGCGATGCCTGCCCCGCCGACCGTCGCCTTCCTGTTTCGCCATCCGGCACATTTCATCGCGCTGGGTGCAGGCAGCGGCCTGTCGCCGGTCGCCCCCGGAACCTTCGGCACACTGGTGGCCATTCCGCTCGCGCTGCTGCTGCGTGCGTATTCGAGCAGCGTGGAATTTGTCGCGGTCATCGTGATCCTGTTCGCCGTTGGCGCATGGGCCGCGCAGGTGACCGGACGCAACCTCGATGCGCCCGACCACGGCGCCATCGTCATCGACGAAATCGCGGCATTCCTGCTGGTGCTTTTTTTCGTGGGACCGGATTGGGTGCGGGTGGCCTTTGCGTTCGTGATCTTCCGCCTGTTCGACATCGTCAAGCCGCCGCCGATCCGGCAACTCGACGCGGCCATCAAGAACGGCATGGGCGTGATGCTCGACGATCTCCTCGCGGCAGGCTACACGCTCGTCGTGCTGGCACTTTGGCAACGGATATCGGGATGAGCGACAAGCTGAAGTTCGACGGCCTCGATCTTTCGCGTGTCGAGGAAGCCGGCCTCAACGGGCTGCAGACGCAGCGCCAGTTGTTCTACGACGGTTGGCTGTTGCGCGTGTCGCCCGGCAAGGCCAAGCGCGCACGCAGCGTGAACGCCCATTTCGGCTCGACGCTGCCACTGGTGCAGAAGATTCCCTATTGCGAACGGATCTACGCCGAACGCGGGCTGCCGGTGCTGTTTCGCATCACGCCATTCCTGCAACCGCGGAATCTCGAAACGGAACTCGAAACGCGCGGCTATGAGACCTTCGAGAACACGCTCGTGCAACTGGCGCGCCTCGAATTTCCGCCCGAAGCGCCAACGGTCCCCGGCGTCGATTTCATGACGCCGACTCCGGCCGCGTTCGCGGAAGCCGTGGGTGAGTTGCAGGAGACTTCAACCGAGCAACGTGCCGCGTATCTCGAACGCATGATCCATACGCCGCTCACGACGCGCGCCGTGATCGCAGTGATGGACGGGCGGCCGGTCGGCACGGGCACCGTCATGCTCGAGGATGGACTTGCCGGCGTGTTCACCATGGGCACCGCACCCAACGTTCGTGCCCGCGGCATCGCCACCGGCATCCTCGCCATGATGCTGCGATGGGCGTGGGAACATGGCGCCACGCACGCCTATCTGCAGGTCAGCGCCGACAACCATCGCGCGATTTCGGTCTATCGCAAGTTCGGCTTTGTCGATGCCTATACGTATCACTACCGCGGACGGCCCGGCGAATGTCACTGACCGATAGCGAAATCGCGGCGCTTGCCGCGGAGTTGGGACGCCGTCTCACCGCTCGTGGCGAATTCGTCGCGACCGCGGAATCCTGCACCGGCGGGCTGGTGGCGGGTGCCATCACGGCGATCGCGGGCAGCTCCGGCTGGTTCGACCGCGGCTTCGTCACCTATTCGAACGAGGCCAAGGTGGAGCTGTTGGGCTTGAATCCCGACACGTTGGAACGAGAGGGCGCCGTATCCGAAGCCACGGCACGGGCGATGGCGGATGGGGCGATCCGGGCCAGCCGGGCCACCCTGGCCGTCGCGGTTACCGGTATTGCGGGGCCGGCGGGGGGCACTCCTGCCAAGCCGGTAGGGATGGTGTGCTTTGCCTGGGCCATGCGGGATGGGCCGACGACGGCCGCAACCCATCATTTTCTGGGGGATCGGGACGCCGTGCGCCGAGCGTCAGTTATTGTTGCGTTACAAGGACTTATCGACCGGATCGGCCCGGCGCAATAGTACCAAGGGATTAGGCCAAACGGGACGTTGCATCGAACGATCGTTCCATGCATAAT
>JAYTIR010000327.1:0-17017 GCA_043731765.1 Burkholderiales bacterium | reverse complement strand
CGCTCAAGGATGGCAAGGGCGTGATGGTCGACTGGCGCTACGCCAATGGCAAGGATTACCTGCCCAGCGACGACGATGTGCGCCGGATGCGGCCGGCGGACTAGGACAACCGCAACCCGCTAGAATCCGGGCAGCGTCGGCGCATTCTGTCGCCGGCGCTGCTCCGCTTGACCCTCGCGTCCTTCTTTCTCCAATTCCTGAACGGACTCGCTTCCGCCTCGGCGCTGTTCCTTGTCGCGGCGGGCCTGACGCTGATCTTTGGCGTCACGCGTATCGTCAATTTTGCGCACGGTTCGCTGTACATGCTGGGCGCGTTTTGCGCGTACACGTTCGGCAACACACTCGCCACCGTGGTGGGCCGCGGGCCGCTGTCTTTCTGGCTCGGTCTTCTGCTGTCCGCGCTCGCCGTGGCGCTGATTGGCGCGCTGCTCGAAATCCTGCTGCTGAAGCGCCTTTACGACGCGCCCGAGCTCATGCAACTGACGGCCACCTTCGCCGTCGTGCTCATCGTCCGTGACGTGGCACTTGCCCTCTGGGGCGCCGAAGACCTGCTCGGACCTCGCGCGCCGGGACTCGCCGGAACCGTCGAATTCTTCGGTCGCGCGATTCCGCAGTACGACCTGTTCCTGATGGTCGCGGGACCCGTGGTCCTGGTTGCGCTGACCTGGCTCGTCACCCGCACGCGATTCGGCATGCTGATCCGGGCGGCAGCGGAAAACCGCGCGCTCACGGCAGCGCTGGGCATCGACCAGGCCCGGCTGTACACGGCCGTCTTTGCGTTGGGCGCGTTCCTTGCGGGATTGGCCGGCGCGCTGCAGCTTCCACGCGAACCCGCCAACCTCGGCATGGACCTGTCGATCATCGCCGACGCGTTTGTCGTCACCGTGATCGGCGGCCTGGGATCGATTCCCGGCGCATTTCTGGCGGCGGTCCTGATCGGCGTCACCAAGACCTTCTGCATCGCGTTGGGGGACGTCGACCTCTTCGGCATCACCTTCGCGTTTCCCAGACTCACGCTCGTCGCCGAATTCGTCATCATGGCCATCGTGCTGGCTTGGAAGCCGCAAGGACTGCTCGGAAAGGCGCCACCGCCACCGGTGACGACGCCGCTCCCCGAACAGCGCGCGCTGGTGGTGGCGCCTGGGCGGCGCGCGGCCGTGGTCGCGGGAGTCGTGCTGCTTGCGCTGGTCGCGCTGCCCTTCGTGCGCGACGAATACACGGCCGTTCTTGCGACCGACATCTTGATCGCGGCGCTGTTCGCGGCAAGCCTGCAGTTCATGCTCGCGACCGGCGGCATGACGTCGTTCGGCCATGCCGCCTATTTTGGTGTCGGCGCGTATGCCGCGGCATTGGCGGTCAAGTCAGGCTGGCCGATGCTGGCGGCGATTGCCATCGCACCGGTGGCGTCCTGGGTCGCTGCCCTTGTCTTTGGCTGGTTCTGCGTACGCTTGGCCGGCGTGTACCTCGCCATGCTGACGCTGGCGTTCGCGCAAATCGTCTGGTCGATTGCGTTCCAGTGGGAAAGTGTGACGGGCGGCTCGAACGGCCTCGTCGGAATCTGGCCCGCGCCGTGGCTCGCCAGCCGCACCGCGTTCTACTACTTTGCGCTGATGGCCGTCGCGGCGGCAGCGATCGTTCTGGTTCGCCTCACGCACTCGCCGTTCGGCGTGGCACTCCGTGGCGTCCGCGATTCGCCGCTTCGCGCCGCCGCGCTGGGGATCGATGTTGCGCGCATGCGCTGGAAGGCATTCACGCTGGCCGGGGCATTCGCCGGAATCGCCGGCGGACTGTTCGCCTTTTCGAAGGGCAGCATTTCGCCGGAGTCGTTGGCGATCCCGCGCTCCGTCGACGCCATCGTCATGGTGCTGCTGGGCGGGCTCAACGTACTGTTCGGGCCGCTGCTCGGTGCTGCCGCATTTACCTGGCTTGCGGATACGCTCGCGCGCGCCACCGAATACTGGCGGTCACTGCTCGGAATTCTGATCCTCGCCATTGTGCTGGTGTTTCCGACCGGCATCGGCGGCGCGGCCGTTTGGCTGCGACCCTGGTGGTTGCGGCGCATGGGTGCTCGCCAATGAATTCCACCGTCCTCCAGGTGACCGGCCTGGCCAAGGCCTTCGGTGGCGTGCGCGCCGTCGACGGGATCACATTTCACGTCGCTGCCGGCGAGCTGGTCGCGCTGATCGGGCCCAATGGCGCGGGCAAGACGACGTGTTTCAATCTGGTCAACGGTCAGCTGCGTCCGGATGCCGGCACGATTGTCTTCAACGACCAGCGCGTCGACGGCCTTCCGCCGCACCTCGTCGCGAGGCGAGGTGTCGGACGCACATTCCAGGTGCCGGCCACGTTCGCCTCGATGACCGTCCGCGAAAATGTCGTGCTTGCGCTTCTCGCGCATGCCGGGAAGCATGGCGCGATGTTTACTGGCTCAACGTCTGAACTTGCCGAACCTGCAGACGCACTGCTGGCGCGCGTGGGATGTCGCGAACTCGCGGACGCGCATTGCGCCACGCTCGTATACGGTGACGCCAAGCGTGTGGAACTGGCGCTGGCGCTGGCGGGCGCACCGATGCTGTTGCTGATGGACGAGCCCACCGCCGGCATGGCGCCGGATGCACGCGCGGCGCAGATGCGACTCGCCTCGGAGCTGGCCAAACGCGACCGCATTGCCGTACTCTTCACCGAGCACGACATGGACGTGGTGTTCGGATTCGCGGATCGCGTGATCGTGCTCGACCGTGGCCGGATCATCGCCGAGGGCACGCCCCACGCCATTCGCGCGGATCCGCGCGTGCAGGCCGTCTACCTTGGCACTGACGCCTGACCCGCGAGTCGCGCAAAGCCTTCGGTGAGGTCCGCGATCAGATCGTCGGGGTCTTCGAGACCGATGTACAACCGCAACGACGGCCCGCCCACGTCCCAGCGCGACGCAGTGCGCACGCGTTCCGGGTAGATTGGAATCACCAGGCTCTCGAAGCCACCCCAGCTCCAGCCCATGCCGAAGAGTTGCAAGCCATCCAGCATGGCATCGATGCGCTCCTTCGCCACCGGATTGAGGACGATCCCGAACAACGACGTGGCACCGGTGAAATCGCGCTTCCACAGTTCATGGCCGCGCGACCCGGGCAGCGCCGGATAGATGACCTCGTTCACCTCGGGCCGGGTGCGCAGCCACTTCGCCACCTTGATGGCGCTCGCCTGGTGGCGCGCGAGGCGGATCGCCAGCGTGCGCAATCCGCGCAAGCCCAGGAAGCAATCGTCGCTCGACGCGGTGACGCCCATGTCGGTCCATAGCCGATGCAGCAGCGGATACGTGGCTTCGCTGGCAACAATTAGCCCCAACAGGACGTCGGAATGGCCGCCGATGAACTTGGTCGCCGCATGCACCGACACATCGACGCCGAAGTCGAACGCGCGGAAGCAGAGCGGCGTCGACCACGAGTTGTCCAGAATGACCAGCGCATCGCGGTCATGGGCGACCTTCGCGATGGCCGGCACGTCCTGGACGTCGAATGTCAGCGACCCGGGTGATTCGGCGAATACGATTCTTGTAGTAGGCCGAAACTCACGCGCGATATCGGCGCCCAGCAATGGGTCGTAGTAACTCACGTCCACACCAAGGCGCTTCAGGTGCAATTCGCAAAAGCGGCGCGTGGGACCGTACACCGAATCGGTCACGAGAACATGGTCGCCGGGGTGCGCGAGCGCCAGCAACGGCAGCGTCGTCGCGCTCAGACCGGACGGCACGGCAAGCGCAGCGTGCCCGCCTTCGAGCGTCGCGATGGCGGTCTGCAGATCGGTGACGGTCGGCAAGCCGAACAAGCCATAACCGATCCCGGCGTATTCCCCGGGCGCATGAGGGCCGATCCCCGCGTATCCGCGCGCCGAGGCCTCGAGGTCCGCCACGGTCGGGAACAGCATCGTTGTGGCGCGAAAGACGGGCGTGTTCACCGCGCCCAGAAACTTTCGCGGCGCGCGTCCGAGATGGCCGACCTGCGTGGCCTTGTTGCGTGGCTTGTCGCTCATGTTCTCTCCGGCACGCCTTGGCCCAGGCCGTCGCGGATGTTGCGAACCTGCGCAGAAATCGAGTCCCGGATATCGACGATCAGCGCGTTATCGGGTTCTTCCAGCGCGGCGAACTGCGACGGCAGCAACGACGCCGGCATGAAGCGATGCGCTCGTGCCGCAAGGCGCGCTCCGATCGTCGCGGCATCGCCTTTCATGAAAACGATGCGCACATCGCCGGCGCGCTGCATCCGGCGACGGTGGGCCTCTTTCAGCGCCGAGCATGCAAAGACCCCGTTCTCGCCGCGCGCCAGTACCCTTCCCATTTCGTCGGCGATCCGGTCTATCCAGGGCCAGCGATCGTCGTCAGTCAGCGCCTGCCCGGCGGCCATCTTCGCGACATTGGATTCGGGGTGAAAATCATCCCCGTCAAAAAAAGGCCAACCGAGCGCTTTGGCCAGCGCCAGTCCGACCGTGGTCTTGCCGGAGCCGCTGACACCCATCAAAAGAACAATCATGCCGCGATGCTACCGAATCGAGCGACAGGACGCCATCCGCATCACTGATGCCATCCCTGCGTTAGAATTTGCCTTCGGCCTCAACCCGGCCTCGGCACACGACAACAACAGGAGAACCCATGCCCACGCCGGTCACCCCCGCCAAGGTCATCGAAGCCGTTCGCAAGACTCCCGGCAACCGCGTCAAGGTCGCCTGCTCGGACATCGACGGCATCCTGCGCGGAAAATATATGCACAAGGACAAGTTCGTCTCCGCCGTCGAAGGCGGTTTCGGATTCTGTGACGTCGTGTTCGGCTGGGATTCGCAGGACGTCTGCTACGACAACTCCAAGCTCACCGGCTGGCACAAGGGATATCCCGATGTTCTTGCGCGGCTCGACCTCGGGACCCACCGGCACGTGCCGTGGGACGACAACGTTCCCTTCTTTCTAGGCGAGTTCGTGTGGCAGAAGGACGGCAAGGAAGCGCCGTTTCCGCTGTGTCCGCGGCAGTTGCTGAAGCGCGTGCTGCGGCGTGCGGAGAAACTGGGCTTCACGCCGATGTGCGGCATGGAGTTCGAGTGGTTCAATTTCTCCGAGACGCCGCAATCGTGGGCCGAGAAGAAAGGCGTAGGACCGGACCCTATCACTTCCGGCATGTTCGGCTATTCACTATTGCGCGCCAACGCAGCGCAGCCGTTCTTCGAAGCGTTGTTCAACGAAATGGGCGCGTTCGGCGTGCCCATCGAGGGCCTGCACACGGAGACGGGGCCGGGTGTGTACGAGGCGGCCATCCTGTTCTCGGAAGCGCTCGAGCAGGCCGACCGCGCGATCCTGTTCAAGACGGGTGCCAAGGAAATCGCCTCGCACTTCGACATCATGCCAAGCTTCATGGCGAAATGGAGCCAGCAGTATCCCGGCTGTTCGGGCCATATTCACCAGTCGCTTTCGGACGGCAAGACCAACCGCTTCTACGATCCCAAGGGCAAGCACGGGATGAGCAAACTGTTCGAGAGCTATTTAGCCGGGCAGGTTGCGGTGCTGATGGAATTTGCACCCATGTTCTGGCCGACGATCAACAGCTACAAGCGCTTGGTCGACGGTTTCTGGGCGCCGGTCAAGCCGACCTGGGGCGTGGATAATCGCACCGCGAGCTTCCGCGTGATTCCCGGGTCGCCCAAGTCCACGCGGCTGGAAACGCGCTGCCCTGGTGCGGACGTGAATCCGTACCTGGCCATGGCCGCCGTGATCGCGGCCGGCATTCACGGCGTGGAAAAGGGCCTGAAGCTCACCGCCAAACCGATCACCGGAACCAACCAGGGTGCTGAAAACATCCCGCGCGCGCCGCGCACGTTGATCGAGACCACGCGAATTTTTCAGAAGTCGGACATCGCGCGCGATTTTTTCGGCGACGACTTCGTCGACCACTTTGCCGCAACGCGCGACTGGGAATGGCGGCAGTGGCTGGACGGCGTGACCGATTGGGAGTTGAAGCGTTATTTCGAGATCATTTGATGGGCGCCCGCGGATGTCCGTCCGGATCCTGACAAGCGCGGACGCCTCCGCGTTTCGCACGCTGCGACTGCGGGCATTGCAGGAACATCCGGACGCGTTTACGTCGAGTTTCGAGGAGGATGCGGAGAAGCCGTTGAGCGCAACAGAACAGCGACTTGCCGGCGAAAGCGGCAACGTGTTCTGGGGCGCCTTTGTTGACGGCGGGCTGCAGGGAATAGTTGGATTGACCCGCGAGCCGCGCACGAAGAACCGGCACAAGGGTCATGTCGTCGCGATGTACGTCGCACCTGAGTCTGGCCGCCGCGGCTTGGCGCGCGCGCTGTTGCAGGCCGTGATCGACTACGCGCGGAACGCAAGTGGACTGGAACAACTGGTGCTGACCGTGACGCACAGCAACGAGGGCGCGACCGAACTGTACCGCGTGGCCGGATTCAAGGCGTTCGGCCTGGAACCCCGGGCCATGAAGGTAGCAGGCGAATATTTCGACAAAGAACACATGATCCTTTTCCTTTGAGATTCCCATGAGCATCGAACGCTTCAGCTTCCCGACGACCATCCATTTCGGCCCTGGTGCGCGCAAACTCGTCGCCGACCACTTGAAAGCACAGGGCATCGCGCGCCCGCTGCTGGTCACCGACCGCGGCATCGCCGCACTGCCGATGCTCGGGGCCCTGGTCGCAGATCTGCCTGGCCTCGACGTTGCAGTTTTTTCCGAGATTTTCGGCAACCCGGTGCGCAGCCAGGTGGTGGCGGGTGCTGCGTCCTACAAGGCGCACAAGGCGGACGCAGTCATCGGCGTGGGCGGCGGCGCGGCGCTCGACGTCGCCAAGGCCATTGCGCTGTTGGCAGAAAACACGGGCGATATCCTCGAGTATGCGTGGGACCATCCGCAAGTGCGCGCGATCACGCAACCCATCCCTTGGTTCGTCGCGCTGCCGACGACTGCCGGAACCGGTTCGGAGGTCGGACGCTCTGCAGTGGTCTCCGATGACCAGACCCACATCAAGAAGATCATTTTCTCGCCGGCACTGCTGGCCAAGGCCGTGTTCGCCGACCCGGAACTGACCCTCGACCTGCCCGCATCGATCACCGCCGCGACCGGCATGGACGCGCTGACCCACAATGTCGAGTCATATCTCTCTTCGGCCTACCACCCCATGTGCGACGGCATCGCGCTGGAAGGCGTGCGTATCGCCGCGCGCGCACTCCCGCGGGTGGTGAGGAACGGGCATGACCTCGAGGCGCGCTCCGAAATGCTGATGTGCTCGATCATGGGCGCGGTCGCGTTCCAGAAGGACCTCGGCGCCGTGCACTCGTGCGCGCACGCATTGTCAACGGTGGCCGACCTGCACCACGGCCTCGCCAACGGCATCATGATCGACCACGTCATGCGCTTCAATCTGCCCTCCGCGACGGCGAAGCTTGCCGAACTCGCGCACGCCGCGAGTGTCCCCGGCGCCGAAGATGGAACCACCGAAGCACGCGCCATTGCCTTCATCGCGTGGCTGACGACGCTCAAATCCGCGCTGGCGATTCCTGCGAAGGTGTCCGACTACCGCGGGCCGCGCGCCGTGACGAAAGCGGACATTCCGCGTTTGGTGGAGGTCGCCACGGCCGACATCTGTCACCAGACCAACCCGCGCAAATGCTCGGCGGCGGATTTCGCGAATCTGTTCGCGGCCGCCATCTGATCGGCACGAGTGCGATGCTCAAGGTCGGCATTTCCGCGTCGTTCATGCACAGCGACCAGCCGCGCATGCTTTTCCAGGGGATGACGCTGCAGTACATCGAGCAGAATGTCGCGCACTGGCTCATGCAGCGCGACGTATTGGCCTTCATGGTGCCCTCGCCCGACGGGTCGACGCGGCGTGCGGGCAGCGGCGTCACGGTGGACGACTACGCGCGCGAGCTCGATGCGCTGGTGCTGATGGGCGGATCGGACGTGTGTCCCGAAACCTACGGCGAGACCGCGCTCAAGCCCGCGTGGAACGGCGACCGCATCCGCGACGTCTACGAAATTGCATTGCTCCGCGCATTCGTCGCGACGGGCAGGCCGGTGCTGGGGTTGTGCCGCGGGACGCAGGTGATCAACGTCGCGATGGGCGGGACGCTGTACCAGGACATTCCGACGCAGCGACCGGAAGCATTGCGCCACCGGATGCAATCGATCTACGACCAGAATTGCCACGCCACGTCGATCGTACCCGGCACGGGACTCGCCGACCTTTACCCGCGGGCAACACTCGTGAAAACCAATTCCGTGCATCATCAGGCTGTGAAGGATTTGGGCAAAGGACTTGCGGTCGAGGCATGGTCCGAACCGGATCGCATCGTCGAAGCGCTGCGCTGGAACGGTCCGTCCTATCTCTTCGGCGTGCAGTGGCATCCCGAATTCCACCCGTCGGGCGACGCGACATTTATTGACGACACGCCACTTCTCGACGATTTCCTCGCCACGGCTGCGCGGCACAAGTCCGCCGCCTTCGCGCTCTAGATAGAATCCACCGATGAAAATCACCAATCCCGCCACCGGCGCCGTCATCGCCGAGGTCGCTGCCGATAATCTGAAAACGGTACGCGCCAAGTACGAATTGGCGCGCGCTGCGCAGACGAAATGGGCGGCAGTGCCTATCGCCAAGCGTCTTGCCATCCTCGCCAAATTCCGGGACCTGCTGATCGCACGGGCTGACACGCTCGCCAGGACGCTGACCCTGGAAGTCGGCAAGCCGATCCGCCAATCACGCAACGAGGTGAACGGGCTCACCGCGCGCATCGATTTTTTTCTCGCGGAAACGGAACGCGCGTTGCGCGACGAAAAGGTATTCGCGGATGCCGCCGGCAAACTCGAGGAGCGGATTGCCCACGTGCCGCTGGGCGTCATCGCCAACATTTCGGCGTGGAACTATCCATATTTCGTCGGCGGCAACGTGTTCGTGCCCGCGCTGGCGGCGGGCAATGCCGTTCTGTACAAGCCCTCTGAATTTGCGACGCTCACGGGACAGCATATCGCCGACTTGCTCCACGAAGCGGGCGTACCGCGAGATGTCTTCATCGCCGTCATCGGCGATGGCACCACGGGCGCCGCGCTCCTGCGGCAGCCGGTGGATGGCGTGTTCTTCACCGGGTCGTACGGCACGGGCGCAAAAATCGCCGCCAGCACCGGCCGCCGCATGATCAAGACCCAGCTCGAATTGGGCGGCAAGGATCCGATCTACGTCTGCGAGGACGTGGACGTGACGGCGGCCGCGGCGAGCGTGGCCGATGGCGCGTTCTACAACACCGGGCAGTCGTGCTGTTCGGTGGAGCGCATTTATATTCACGAACAGGTCTATGACGCGTTCGTGGCCGCGTTCGTGGACGAGGTGAAGCGATTCAAGGTCGGCGATCCGCTCGACGCGACGACTTATATTGGCGCCATTACGCGCAAGCCGCAGGTCGCCGTTTTGAAGGCGCAGGTGGCGGATGCGAAGAAAAAAGGCGCGAAGCTGCTGCTGGGCGGACACGTCCTGAAGGGCAAGGGCAACTGGTATGCGCCCACCGTGCTTGGTGACGTCGACCACTCGATGCTCGTGATGCGCGATGAATCCTTCGGTCCGATCATCGGTTTGCAGGCGGTTGCCGACGACGAAGCCGCCATCGACCTCATGAATGACACCGAATATGGCCTTACGGCGGGCGTCTACTCGTCGAGCGAGAAACGCGCGAAGAAGATTCTGGGCAAGGTGAACGCGGGCAGCGTCTACTGGAACTGCTGCGATCGGGTCAGTCCGCGATTGCCGTGGTCAGGCGTCAAGCACTCGGGGATCGGACTCACGCTTTCGACATACGGCATCCAGACGTTCACCCGTCCGAAGGCCTGGCACCTGCGCGGCGCATGAACGCCTGACCATTTCGGGATTGGATGAGTTGTACGGGGGTCCTCATTGGCACAATAGGAAGCATAACGATAGTGTTTTGCTTCCTTTTAGTGTACAATTGACACTTCGAGGATCCCACTGCCCCCGACTCCCATGAGCACATTGGTCATCAAGAACCTTCCCGAAGCCCTTCACGCCCGCCTCAAGGACCAAGCCGAACGCAATCGGCGCTCGGTGACGCAAGAGGCCATCTCGCTTATCGAAACCGGCATCACGGTACCCCGCCTCGCGCCGCTACTGGCGCCCCCGATCAAGCTCAGGGGCGGTCCCATGACGACCGAGGACATCCTCGCGTGGGTTGGCGAAGGACGCGAGTGAACGTGGTCGACTGCAACGTACTGGCTTATCTGCTCGTCAATGGCGAGCATACGGCCCGCGCGCGCGCATTGCTTGAACATGATGCCGACTGGCACAGCGACGCGCTGATCGTAGTCGAACTTGCCAATGTCCTGGCAACCGCGATGCGCGTCCGTGGATTGACGATGAAAGACGCGTCAGTCGTACTCACGCAAGCGCAAACCGTGGTCGGCCCGGGCCTTCACGCCGCGAGTCATCAGGAGACGTTGGCGCTGGCGGCGCAATTCCATGTCTCGGCCTACGACGCCCGGTACCTCGTCGTCGCGCGCAACCTGGGGCGCAAGCTGGTCACCGAGGACGTGAAGCTTCGCGCCGCGGTGCCGAAGCTGACGCAGTCGCTCGCCGACGTATTGGGGTATTGACCGGCGCTACCGCTGCTGCCACTGCGCCGCGCGCAGCGTATTTGCCAGCAGCGTCGCAATCGTCATCGGGCCCACGCCGCCCGGCACTGGCGTAATCCATCCAGCAATGTTCTTCGCCGCCTCGAAGTCGACGTCGCCGCACAGCTTGCCGTCGGGCATTCGGTTGACGCCGACATCGATGACGATGGCGCCTGGCTTGATCCAGTCGCCGGGGACGAATTTCGGCTTGCCGACGCCCGCGACCACGATGTCACCCTGACGCACGATGCCCGGCAGGTCACGCGTCGCGGAATGGCAGATCGTCACCGTGCATCGCGCCATCAGGAGTTCCAGCGCCATCGGACGACCGACGATGTTCGACTGGCCGATGACCACGGCGTGCATGCCGATGAGGTTTTCACCGGTCTCCTGCAACAGCCGCATGCAACCGAACGGCGTGCACGGGCGCAGCGTGGGCATTTTCAGCACCAGGCGCCCGATGTTGTACGGATGAAAACCGTCGACGTCCTTCTTCGGATCGATGCGCTCGATAATGCGTTCGGGGTCGATCTGCTTCGGCAGCGGTAACTGGACGAGAATGCCGTTGACAGCGGGATCGGCGTTGAGACGGTCGATGAGCGCAAGCACCTCCGCTTCGCTGGCAGTTGCCGGCAGATCATGCGCAAACGAGCGCATGCCGACGGTTTCCGTGGTCTTGCGCTTGTTGCGGACGTAGACCTGCGATGCGGCGCTGTCGCCGACCAACAATACCGCCAGTCCGGGTGCCGCACCTCCCGCCGCAACGTGCGCGGCAACGTCGGCGCGGACCTGGTCGGTGACGCTTTGGGCGACGGCCTTGCCATCGATGATTTGGGCGGGCATCACTGATCCCTGATCACGATCTGCGGCCATCCCTTTTGCCGCGCATGCGCGGCAAGCACCGGGTCGGCATTGACGGCAACCGGATGCGTCACGTGCGACAGCAGCGGCAGGTCATTCTGCGAATCGCTGTAGAACCAGCTTTCGCGAAAGTCGGAGAGCTTCATGTTGCGTTCGGCGAGCCACGCGAGCAAGCGCTCGACCTTGCCCTCCTGCATGTTGGGCACGCCCTGCACGCGGCCGGTGTAGCGACCCTGCTTGATCTCGGGTTCGGTCGCGATGTGGTGCTCGAAACCCAGTTCCCGGGCAATGGGTGCGGTCAGAAATCGGCTGGTGGCAGTGGTGAGGATCATCAAATGGCCAAGCTTGCGGTGTTTCGCGATGAGATTGCGCGCGGCCGGGGCGATTGCCGGCAAAATCCGCTCAAGCATGAACGTGCGGTGCAACTCATCGAGTTCAGCCGTCGTGAACGGCTTCAGTGTCGACAGGTAGAACTCGGTGAACTCGATGGCGCTCGCCTCGCCCCGTCGATAGCGCTCGCCGAGTTCGAGATTGGCGGACTCAAAGGTGGCGCGGTCCAGCTTGCCGCGCTCCAGCAGAAATTCCACCCACTGCTCGTCGCTGTCGTGCGGCAACAGCGTATGGTCGAGGTCGAACAGCGCGAGGATGTCGTGGCTCATGGGCCGGCAGGCTCAGGCGGAAAGCAGATTAGAATTCGCGCGTGATCGCCGATTCCGCCGCCGAAACCATACTTGCGCGCCTCGATCGCGCGTTGGTCGCGCCGACGCGAAACTATCGTCCACTGCGGGTGGGCTCGGCCATCGCCGGATGGCTCGACGACGTCCGCGCGGCGCGTCTCGCCGGCTTTGCGGAGGTTTTCGCAGTCAACAACGACAGTGTGACTTTCCTTCCCGCGCTGCGCGACGAACCTACTCGCAGCGAAGCGATGGCCAATGTCACCGCCACGCTGGCCAACGAGGGTGCGCTCACCAAATGGCGGAACGAACTCTATGCGGTCGCGCCAGCGTTCGCTGCCGCGCCCTGGTTCCGAATGGAGCGGGCTGCCGCGCGCTACTTTGGCGTGCATACGTGGGCCGCGCACATCAATGGCGTCGTCAATGGAACGGCGGCAGCGCAAATGTGGTTCGCGCGCCGAAGCAAGGACAAGGCCATCGATCCGCTCAAACTCGACAATCTTGTCGGCGGCGGAATTGCGGCGGGGGCGACGCTCGCGGAGACGTTGGCCAAGGAAGCATGGGAGGAGTCCGGCATCCGGGGTGAGCTTGCCGCGCGCGCATTGCCCGCGGACGCCGTGCACATCTGGCGCGAACAGCAAGACGGCCTGCAGTCGGAGACGATCTTCGTCCACGACCTCAAGCTGCCCGATGACTTCATGCCGGCCAACCAGGATGGCGAAGCGATCGAACATCGTCTCGTCACAATGAATGAGGCGGCGCGGCTCATCGCCTTGGCCGAAGGGCCGGACGAAGTCACTGCCGATGCGAGCCTCGTCGTGCTCGACTTCCTGTTGCGGCACGGCGTGATCGCTGCCACTTCTCCGGCGTTCGACGGACTGCAACGATTGCGCCATCCTCACGCCGCCGCGCGCCGCGCGTGAGCGGGTGCGACATGCTTGATGCCCATTTCCGCCAGCGTGTCGCGCACGGCATTGACCGCATGCCGCATCTCGTCGGAACCGATCGCGCCGATGCACCCGACGCGAAATGTCTCGATTTGGGTGAGCTTGCCGGGATACAGGATGAAGCCCTTGTCGCGAACGTGGTCGTAAAATTCCTTGAATACATACCGGGAGTCAGCGGGCGCATGGAATGTCACGATGATCGGCGCCTGAATTGCCGGATCGAGGAATGGCTTGAATCCCAGTTCGCGCATTCCGGTGACGAGCGTCTCGTAATTCGCGGTGTATCGCGCCAGCCGCGCGGGCTGCCCGCCCTCGGCGATGTATTGGTCGAGCGCCGCGTTGAGCGCCACCACGACATGCGTCGGCGGCGTAAACCGCCATTGCGCCGTTTTCTCCATGTAGGCCCACTGGTCGGCCAGGTCCAGTGCCAACGACGTCGAATTTCCCGCGCAGTGCTCGAGCAAACCCTTGCGCACCAGCACCAAGCCCATGCCGGGCGGTCCTTCCACGCACTTGCCCGAGGCCGCGATCAGGGCGTCGAACCGCGTCGTGCGCGCGTCGATGGGCAGCGCGCCGAATGAACTCATCGCATCGACGATGAGGCCCTTCCCGTGATGCGCAACGACGTCGGCAATTGCGGAGAGCGGATTGTGGATGCCCGTCGACGTCTCGCAGTGGATGAGGCCCACATGCGTAATGGATGGATCCTTCGCGAGCATCCGCTCGACGTCTTCCGCCGTGGTCGGCACGTCGTCGGCGGTTTCGAACGTGGTCAGCCGGCGCCCCATCATCTCAGTCAGTTTGGCGAACCGCTTTCCATACGCGCCGTTGATCAGCACCAGCACGTGGCCCGCCCGCGGGACGAGGGTGTTGACCGCTGCCTCGATCGCGAACGTCCCGCTGCCCTGCATCGGCACACAAACGTGGGAGTCCTTGCCGTAGATGACGTCCGTGAGCTTGGCGCGCAAGTTCGCGGTGACGGTGTTGAATTCCGCATCCCACGAGCCCCAGTCGCGCAGCATCGCCATCTTGGTCGGCAGCGACGTGGTCAAGGGACCGGGTGTCAACAGGATCGGGTCGCGGGAATGGAGGGTCATGGCTGCTTTCCTTGCTGGTAAGACTGCAATTTCTGGAATTACAACACCACCGGCACCCGCCACGCCTGCGTGCGCGTGACGATGTAGCGGGTCAGCACGGCGTAGACAAGGCAGATGGCCGTGGAGGTGGCAACGATCAATGTCGCCATCGCGGCGGCCGGGCCGATTTCCCCTGCTTCGTCGAGATTCAGGATCGCCACCGATGCGAGCTGCGTGTCCGCCGAGTACAGGAATATGACGGCCGATATGGTCACCATCGCATTGACGAACATGTACCGGCCGATGTCGAGGATCGCGGGCAGGCACACCGGCACCGTGACCCGGAAGAACGTCTTGTAGAACGGCACCTTGAGCGATGCCGAAACCGATTCGAATTCGTTGTCGAGGGCCTTGAGCGCCGTCACGGCCGTCAGGTGGCTCGATGTGTAGTAATGGACGACCGTGGACAGCACCAGGATCGTCAACGTGCCATAGATCCCGTTGAGCGGATTGGCGGGATCGTTGAAGAACAGGATGTAGCCCAGGCCCAGCACCATGCCCGGGACGCCCATCGGGACCGCCGCGAGCAGGCGCACCACCGATTTGGTCAGCGGCATGCCGCGCGTCTTTTCGAGCAGGTAGGCGCAACCGAAGATGAAAATCGTTCCGCCGACCGCCACCATCAACGCCAACTTGAGGCTGTTGAAGTAGGACACCAGGACGCCGGCATCGATCAGCCCGAACTGGTAATGCCGCAGGCTCAAGGATTTGTCGTAAGGCCAGAACTTGATGAACGATGTGTAGACCGCCATGCCCAGGACCGCGAGCATCAGGAACGCCACGACCAGGCAGTACCCGAACATCGCGCGGTCGAACCAGATCGAGGGCTTCGGCGCATAAGGCACGGCGCGCGCCGAGAATTGCGCCTGCAGCCGTCCCTGCATGATCCAGTCGACGATGAATGCGATCAGCACCGGGACGAGCAGGACGAGGCTGACGACCGCGCCTTTGTTGAAGTTCTGCTGGCCGATCACCTGCTTGTAGATATCGACGGCCAGCACGTTGAAATTGCCGCCGATCACCTTGGGAATGCCGAAGTCGCTGACGGTGTACGAGAACACGACCATCGTCGCACTGACCAGGCCGAATTTGGCGCCGGGCAGCGTGATGGTGAGGAATTTGCGCAGCGTCGGCGTGCGCAGCGATTCCGCCGCCTCGTACAGGCGCCCGTCGGCCAGCAACAATGCGGTCAGCACGATCATCAGCGCGTGCGGGAACGTCGCGTAGATTGCGGAGAGGATGATGCCCAGCGGACCATAGACGGTGGCGCCTCCCAGCAGCCATTTCATGGCGCCCTGGTTGCCGAACCACTGGATGAACGAGATCGCGGACATCAGCGACGGCGCAAGAATCGGCGTCAGCGCGATGACGCGAAAGAGAATCTTTCCGCGCATGCATGAGCGCGTGAGCGCGTACGCGTACGCAAATGCGAGCGGGATCGTGATCCCGGTCACCACGATGGCAACCCAGAACGTGTTCCAGATCGAGCTTTGCAGCGCCGGCGTGGCGAAATAGTCGCGGAATTGCATCAACCCCACGAACGCGCCGGACTTGTCCTGGACGCTCTTGACCAGGATCGCCGCCATCGGTCCCAACAGGAACAGCGCGAGCAGCGCGCAGCATCCGAGCAACAGGACTTGCGCCAACCGGTCGTGCCAATGGACGCGCGGGCGGGTCGTGGCGCGTGCGACCGATCCTGGAAGCGCAGCCGCGGGCGAATTCATTGGACCCCCACGCTTGCGGCATTCGCCGCTGCGCTGCCCCCGGAGGGGGAGCTATTCGCGCCTTGGGACGGCCCGGCGGCGCTCATTTGCCCGCTAACCCAGCACGCGCAGCGCGTCGGGAGGCAGGTTCACCGTGACCGCCTGTCCCGCCACCATGTGGCCCACGTCGACGTCGTGGCGCGGCACATTGGCGACGAGCGCAGGAGCGCCCGTCGCGTCGAGGGTCAGCCCTACCATACAGAAGGCGCCCAGGAATTCAACCTTGATGATCCGGGCGCCGAGCCGGTTGCCGTTCACCGCGTCGGCGGCGTTCAACTCGATCTCTTCCGGGCGCAGGTAGAGTTTCACCGCGGTGCCCGCCGCGATATCCGGACGCGCGACGGCAAGCGAGAACTCGCCGACGCGAAATTGTCCTCCGCCCTCCGCCACGGCCGGCAGGACATTGATCTTGCCGACGAAATCGGCGACGAACGGGGTAATGGGCGCTTCATAGATTTCGCGCGGCGTGCCGACCTGCTCGATGTGGCCGGTGCGCATGACCACGATGCGATCGGCCATCGAGAGGGCCTCCTCCTGGTCGTGCGTGACCATCACCGTCGTCACGCCCAGCCGCTGCTGCAGCGCGCGGATTTCACCGCGCAAGCGCACGCGCTCGAGCGCATCGAGTGCGGACAACGGTTCGTCCAGCAGCAACAATCCTGGCGCAGTGGCAAGAGCTCGCGCAAGCGCGATCCGCTGCTGTTGACCACCTGATAATTGTCCCGGATATTTTGGACCCGCGTCCGGCAGTCCGATGAGATTCAGAAGCTCCGCAACGCGCGTCGCGATTGCACCACGCGCCTGCCGGCGGTTGACGAGTCCATATGCAACGTTGGCGCGGATCGTGAGGTTCGGAAACAGCGCGTAGGACTGGAAGACGATGCCGTAGTCGCGACGGATCGCCGGCAGCCGCGAAATGTCGCGGCCGTCCTGCTGGATCGTTCCCGCGTCCTGGGTTTCGAGTCC
>JAYTIR010000326.1:0-1702 GCA_043731765.1 Burkholderiales bacterium | reverse complement strand
GGGGTCCGAACCCATTTCGCGGGCATGAGCAGCGTAGTTGCGGCCGATGCAATAGATTCGCCGCACGGGAAAGAGGTCGGAAGATCCGGCAATGGGAATGTATGTCGGCGCCACGGCAAACGGGGTCCGGGCTGTCTGCGCTTCCCCGCGTTCGTAGGCACCCATACCCGCGGTCATCAGGACCGCCGTCTGCAGCAGGTGGCGTCGCTTGCTCGATTTCATGGCTACCTCCCGTTGGTTTCGCATTGCGGTGGATTGTCGCGGACGATTCCCTCGAGCGTATTGTAGAACTGGTCGTCCGAGGCGCTGTCCCGCGCCGCCATGGTCCGCGCGTCGGCTTCCGACAGTGGTGCGCCCTTGGCGGTCCAGGCCCGGGCCCCGGCCAGCACGCCGTTTTCGTAACGGAATTCTGTGCGCGGGCGACCATCGGGGTACCAGGACCGCGTGCCACCGGCAAACCGGCCGCTGACGTACACGGCCTCGAGCTTCGGTTTCGGATCGGTCTTCGGTTTGGTCACCGAATACCAAAGCGCCACCGTTCCGCTTTTGACGTCCTCGTCGTAGGGCAGCAGCGCGATGCGCACGCCGGACGAAGACCAGAACAGGAAACTCCCTATGCGTTTGCCTTGATTGAACGCGCCGGCGACGCGCAACTGCCCGTCGGGCATGCGCAATTCGTACGCGCCATGCGGACGGCCATCGCGACAATTGCCCGTTACGACGTAGGCCGTGGTTGCCGCGAACGCCCATTGCGCCATTGCGGCGAACATCAATGGTATTGACGCGCGCAGCGCGAGTGCCGCCGCGAGCCGCATCAGCCTTGGCGGCGCGCCCACCATGCCGCCAGTTCGCCGACGATTCCGCGGCGAAACGCCAGCACGCAGACCACGAAGATGAATCCGGTGATCACCGTCACCCACTGCCCGAAACCCGCCAGGTAATTTTCCAGACCGATGATGGTAAACGCGCCAACCACTGGCCCGAAGATCGTTCCCATTCCACCCAGCAACGTCATCAGGACCACCTCGCCCGACATCGTCCAGTGCACATCCGTGAGCGACGCCAACTGGAATACGATCGCCTTGGTCGCTCCGGCGAGTCCCGCGAGCGCCGCGGAGAGGATGAAGGCAAGCAGCTTGTATTTCTCGGCGTCGTAGCCCAGTGAAATGGCACGCGGCTCGTTTTCGCGGATCGCCTTCAGTACCTGTCCGAACGGCGAGTGCACGATGCGGTAGATGAAGAGGAAGCCTGCCAGGAAGATTGCAAGCACCACGTAATACATGACGAGCGTATTGGAAAGGTCGAGCACGCCGAACAGCTTGCCGCGCGGGACCGACTGGATGCCGTCCTCGCCATGCGTGAACGGTGTTTGCAGGCAGAAGAAGAACACCATCTGCGCCAGCGCCAACGTGATCATCGCGAAGTAGATTCCCTGCCGGCGTATTGCCAGCAATCCGACGACCACGCCCATCGCCGCCGCCGCAAGCGTTCCGGCAAGAATCGCGGCTTCGGGCGGCCAGCCCCACTCCTTGGCCGCATGGGCGCACACATAGCCAGCAGTTCCGAGAAACATCGCGTGGCCGAACGACAGCAGGCCGCCGAAGCCGATCAGGAGGTTGAACGCGCACGCGAAGAGCGCAAAGCAGAGCGCCTTCATCAGGAACACCGGATATACGCCAAGAACCGGGGCCAGCACCAGGGC
>JAYTIR010000325.1:0-3946 GCA_043731765.1 Burkholderiales bacterium | reverse complement strand
ATCAGGCTCATGCCCCACTTGGCAAGCCTGCGCGTCTATGACAACAGCGCCGAGGCCGATCCAAAGCGGGGGCGAGCCCCGGCCCTGACTCTGCTCTTGCATAGGGTGGCCGGCAAGGTCCTTGATTACGCGCCTATTGAGCAAATCCCGCTTTGGGCCAAGCCGATACTTGCCGTTGCACTCGAAAAGAAAGTCAAGGTACCGATTGACCTGCTCCCCCTGTAGCGTACCAGCGTAAAGTTCGTAGGTCTGTCAATCATAGGAGAATGATGGACATGAAAAATAGTCGATTTACCGAGGAGCGGGCACTCGCTTCTCCCATCAATTCATGACTGATCCTGTAAGCTTTCCGGGCTGCGCGTTTGCTCCCCTACTTGCTGAGTCGCCCATGCCCAAGATCACCTTCATCGCGTTCAACGGCATCCGGCATGATGTCGAAATGCCGGCCGGATGGCGTTCCTGATGAAGGCCAGTTCACCGCCGCCATCGGGCACGGTGACCTTCCTGTTCACCGACATCGAGGGCAGCACCGCGTTGTGGGAACAACAACCGGATTCGATGCAGGTGGCGCTCGCACGCCACGACGCCCTGCTGCGGCAGGCGATCGAGTCCAACGGCGGATGCGTCGTCAAGAGCATGGGCGATGGTGTGCATGCGGCCTTTGCCGCCGCCGGAGACGCGCTCCGCGCGGGCATCGCCGCGCAACGTGCCCTGCAAAGTGCGCCGGCCAGCGTGCGCGATCCCGGGCCCGCGGCGTCCGCTGCCGAACCGGCGATTGGCCTGAAGGTACGGATGGGGTTGCACACCGGCGTGGCGGAACTTCGGGATGGCGACTACTACGGTGCGGCGGTGAATCGCGCGGCGCGGATCATGGCGGTCGCCCACGGCGAGCAGCTGCTGCTATCCGCAGCGACAGAAGCGTTGGTGCGCGGAGCAATTCCGGAGGGCATGGCGCTGCGCGAGATGGGCGAGCACAGGCTGAAGGGCATCCTCAATCCGGAACGCCTGCTGCAAGTCGTCGCGCCAGACCTCCGCGCCGACTTTCCGCCGCTTGCGTCATTCAACGGCCACAGCCTGCCGGCCGAGCGTGACACTTTCATCGGCCGCCGCGAGGCTCTGGCGGAACTCCAGGGCCGCTTCGACTATGGCGCGCGGCTCGTCTCGGTGCTCGGGGTCGGCGGCACCGGCAAGACCCGGCTGGTCACGCGCTTCGGCTGGGGCTCGCTCGGCGTATTCCCGGGGGGCGCCTGGTTCTGCGACCTGGCCCAGGCGCGCAGCCTCGACGGCATCGTTGCGGCCGTGGCCAAGGGCCTCGACGTGCCGCTGGGCAAGGATGACCCCGTGGCGCAAATCGGAAACGCCATTGCGGGACGCGGGCAGTGCCTGGTCATCATCGACAACTTCGAGCAGGTCGCGCGCCACGCCGAGCAGACGCTGGGCCAGTGGCTCAACCGCACGAGCAACGCCCGGTTCCTGGTGACCACGCGCGAAGTGCTGGGCCTGCCCGGAGAACAGGTGCTCGCGCTCGCACCACTGCCCGCCGCGGACGCCATGACCCTGTTCCTGCGGCGCGCGGAGGCGGCGAAGCCGGGATTTCAGCCCACCGCCGGGGACCAGGCGGCACTTGCCCCGCTGGTCAAGCTGCTGGAAGGCCTGCCGCTGGCGATCGAGTTGGCGGCGGCGCGGGTACGGGTGATGTCCCCGCGAACGCTGCTTTCGCGGATGAACGAACGGTTCAAACTTCTGGCGTCGGCAGGCGGCCGTGTCGACCGCCAGGCGACGCTGCGCGCCGTGTTCGATTGGTCCTGGGACCTGCTGTCGGTGCCGGAGAAAGAGGCGCTGGCGCAGTTGTCGGTGTTCGAGGGCGGATTCACGCTCGAGTCCGTGGAGGCAGTGCTGGACCTGTCCGCGCACGACAACCCGCCATGGCCAATGGATGCCCTCCAGTCCCTGGTGCACAAGTCATTTGTCAGGCAGGTAAGCGACGATCGCTTCGATCTCCTGGTGAGCGTCCAGGAATATGCGTCGGAGCACCTGCGCACGCCGGCGCGATACGCGGGGAGTGGGCCGGAGGCGCTACGCGCGGCGGAAGTCCGGCACGGCAAGTACTTTGCCGGGCTGGACGAGAAGACGGCCATGGCCGGTGGAAGCATCGACCTGGACAATTTCATCGTGGCTTGTCGTCGTGCGGCAGCGCGCGGCGAGACCGAGGTGGCGGCCAATACGCTGGAGCTCGCCTGGGCGGGCCTGAGATCGCGCGGGCCATTCCGGTTCGGCAATCAACTCGTGACCATGGTGCGGGCCGCCCCCGGACTCGGCGCAGCGGCACTCGCCCGGGTGGATTGGGTTGCCGGCCGCGTGCTGTTGGCCTGCGGCCGGGACGACGACGCTTACGTGCAGCTCGAAGCGTCGTTGGCGAGGTCCCGCGAGGTCGCGGACCGGCGCAGCGAGTGCCGCGCTCTCATCAGCCTCGGCGGCCTCGACAACCACAGAGGTCGCCTGGAAGCGGCCCGCGTACACCTCGAGGCGGCGCAAGTCATTGCCGCCGAAATCGCGGATCCGGCGTTGCAATGCGACGCCCGCAACGGCCTGGGCAACATGGAGGATTTACTCGGCCGAACAGGCGAGGCCAGGATCCATTTCGATGCAGCGCTGGCCCTGGCCCGGCTGGCCGGCGACCGGCACCGCGAAGGCGACGTACTCAGCAACCTCGGCACGTTGTACGGCAGCGCGGGAAGCATAGCCCCCGCGCGGTCGCACTTCGAAGCCGCGCTTGCCGTGGCACGTGAGGTGGGCGACCGGCGGCTGGAAGGCAACGTGCTCTGCAACCTGGGCCTGCTGCATCAAGTACAGGGCCGGTTTGCCGACGCACTCGGTGAACTCGATGCGGCGCTGGCCGTGGCCCGCGACCTGGGGCATGCGCGCCTGGAGTGCATCGTGCTGTGCAACCTGGGCATGGTTTACGACAGTCTTGCCCGGTGCGACGAGGCACGGGATCACTTCGAGGCGGCACTCGCCGTGGCCCGCGAATTGGGGGACCGGCGCACCGAGGGACAGGTCCTGAGCTACCTCGGACCGGTTCACGCCAGGGAGGCCCGCTTCCTGGAGGCGCGACAGTGCCTCGATGCGGGCGAGACGCTGCTGCGCACGGCGTCCGACCACAGGGGCCTGGGCATTCTGCTTTGCGGCCGGGCCGAAACCGAATATCTGGCGGGTGTTCCCGCTGCCGCACGGGCGGCGTTTGCGGTCGCCGAGGGCATCACCGCGACGGTCGGCGCCGGGCCCGATTCCGAATTGGGTCTCGCCCTTGCGCGCGTGCGCGAGCTCTTCGGGCACGCGCGCCGGCCGTGAACTGACAGCCGCGATCGCCGGATCGCGTGCGCCGACCTGGCGCCGGACGTGGCGGTCAGCTCAACCGCAGAAATAAGGTCCGTTCCGAGACACTAGAAATTCTGGATGAACGGATCTACCGGGATGCAATTGAGCACGTCGACGAAATAGTAGAAATTGCCCGTGCTCTTCTTGAGGTTGCGCATCCTGATTTCATTCGCGGGACCACCGGGTAACGGTTGAAAATTTGGACTGGGCGGATCGAACCGGATTCCGCCCTGCGAAAAAACATAGCCCGGCGTAACTATTTTCCAATGAATGGTGGCCGCGCCGGACGCTACCGACATGCCCAGATACGGTGGGGCAACCGCGATGCCCCCGATTGCGCCACAGTCATTGACCGTGATGTCAATCTTGCAAATTCCGGCATTGCAGATGGTTGGAGGTCCGGCTGGCGGGGGGTGAGCAGGTTGGGCCGAGGCGCAAGCGACGAACCCGGCCAGCGCCGCGCCGGCAATCGACGAATACGGTCTTGCTTTCATTCGATGGTTCTCCTTTTGTTGAACTGCTTCGCGTTGGGAACTTCGTTATTCGATCACCGCGTCGGCGGGCCAGC